>CAYTLV010000005.1:0-27335 GCA_964438445.1 uncultured bacterium
AGTTGGTAGCTCGTTGGGCTCATAACCCAAAGGTCACAGGTTCAAGTCCTGTCTCCGCTACTAAAGAAACAGAGTCTCATGGAGACTCTGTTTTGGTTTTAGCAAAAAAATAATCTCTTTATCAATAGATTTGGTAAATTAGTCAATGAAAGTGTAGGGGATGGTCGCGACCGTCTCTTACAATACCGAAAAGATATACATAGCGAAAGAGTCGGTGGACACAGGTTCAAGTCCTGTTTCTGTATTGCATCAAAATAATCTCGTCATTCTGAACTTGATTCAGGATCTCTCCGAGAGTTACAATTCTTAAAATAATATAACCCACAGCCAACCGGCGGACACGAGTTCCCCCGTAGGGGTCCAGTTGGGAAAGTCCTGTCGGAGTTTATCCCGATGAAGATCGGGGCTACTACAAAAAATAATAATTACGTCATTATGAACTTGTTTCAGGATGACTCGATAGGGCAGAGCTGTAGACTGATTGCTGACAGTTGTTAGCTTATAGCTTTAATCTGTGCAATCTGTAGATAGACTTGTTTATATAATATCCCTATAAACTATTAAAACCAATATTTAATCATATTATTATAGCAAAAGTATATTATATATATTAAATTTAGTTAAGAAACAGTTAAATATTGATGTAGAACAAAAAAATAAGGAGAAACTTATATAGGATAAATTCCGCAGATTTAAATAATTCAATTTGATTAAAAATATTTATACCAATAATATTCATAGGATTCTATGAAAAGACAGCGAATAGTCGCTTCCATTTTGGTGTAATGCTTATGTAATTTTTATGTTTAATGGAAAATTATGGTTCACTATGATAAATTGGAAGTCAGATAAAATGAAAAGTAAACAATGTCCTCGTCGTGGTGTTTTGAGCTGCAAAGGACGGTTTATTCTTTTAATATCTTTAGTCCTTTTTATATCTCCCCTTATTGCACAGGAATCCTGGCCACTCAGCACTGACTGGAAAACCTTAATTTCAAGCGATTGGACACCATTTTCCGATCCCCAGGATGTATCGCAAGGTTATATTGATTTTGTAATTGATGACAATGGGAGTTGTGGCTATTACTGGGCTACATCAACCAGCCTGTTCTTTAGAATGGTTATACGTGTTAATCCCATAAACAAAAAAAACGAGATGACTCAAAATGCGTGGGGAATAATGTTGGATGTGGACAAAGATAATTATCTGGACTGGTTCATTTTGCTGGGAGGCGTATCGTCAAATCTTTGGGCCTATCCGAATGCTGTCGAATTCCCGGACAATGTTGAAGACGGTACCGAGAACTGGATTATTGTAGCCCCATATGAGGGGGTGAATGTGTATGTCCAGCATACTGCGGCACCGAGTACCACCTATCCGGATGCCTACTACTATGATATTCAAGTCCCTTTTACAGCGCTTCAAATGACCGGATACGATAGAAATATGAATTATAACTCTACGTTTAAGGTTGTTTATGGGTCAAACACAAGCGAATCTCTCTCCAATATGGCGGATTTAACAGGAATATCAACGACGCTGGGTGATGCTTTTGCCGCATCGGCGACTTATACCCCTTCACAGCCGGATTCCTATGGAGAGGTCTACGATACTCGTGATACGAATCCTTATAGCGATGCCGGTATTTGGTATCGAAATGAAACTGTCACTGTATCGGGATCGGGTTGGCCCACTTCAAATTCCACTTACTATAATAGCGGACAACATAATGTCAGAATCGTGGATCAATCATGTACCACTATATGGAGCGGTTCAATAACTACTTCAACTGATGGAAGCTTTACTAGCTATTCTTTATGGACGATCGGCACATCCGTTATACCGGGCATGTATACTTTCCAAGTCGAAGATCCTAGGGAAACAGGGACTTATAAAACTTACGATAGTTTTGAGATACAAGCGCCTGTTATATCGGTCAGTAAAACAGCCGGTACATCTGTAATAGACCCGGGTGATACTGTGGTTTATTCCATTAAAATTAACAACGATGGCAATTTGACCGGAAACCTGACGACCATTACAGATGATCTGCCGACAGGATTTAGTTATATTGCAGGATCAAGCTGTGGACTGACAACTAGCAATCCTAACATTAATGGTAGTCAGCTTATCTGGACAGATACCTGGTCCGTCAATGCTTTGGATAGTTTAAATTTGGATTTTTCGGTGAAAGCTTCCTTAACACCCGGAAGCTACTCCAATAACGCAAGTATAAGCGGTAGCAATTTTGTCACTAAAAGTACCGGATCAACTGCTGAAGTACAAATTAATGGACCGACACTGACTTTAAGCAAGTCTGTAGATAAGAGTTCGGCTTCTCCGGGGGCATTCATGTGCACATTTACATCGCTATCCCAAATGTAGGACCGTGTTTGTTCATGCATTATACTATTTTGAGAAAAATTTGGCAATGCAACTGCTTGCAAAATTGAAATACTTGCCAATATGAATACTCCGAGTATTCGAAGGTATTTCATAAGATCTCCAGACGTTTATTGTGTTTATCAATTAATATAAAGGTGAAATGGATCCATTTACCATGTTTTTTACAAAAGGTAAAATCGCTCTAAGTATATTATGGAGCGGAGTTATCAAGATGCCTAGATCTAGGATTATTAAGTGCTAATTGACCCTCAATTTATAAACAACCGTACCATCGCTTCCAAAGGGTAGGTTAGAATTTTTAATGAATCGAATATGGGTAACCGGTGCTGTTTGTTCAGAATCGTAGTTCGCACCATTATCATGACTGTATTCAATGGTCATATCAGCACCTTGAGCTGAATTCTCAACATAGGTCGAGTGGGCAGGCACTTCTTGAATGATTATCACTTCCGTGGCAAGTCCCGCGCCAACATTTGAGTACGCGACTGAGTAGACTAGTGTGTCACTTGGCAAGGCTTCAGTCAGGTCCACTGCTTCCACAAGCATGAGTTCGGGCAGTACCGGTGGGAGTCCAAAGCCCTTGATGGCAAAAGTATAGGGGTTTTCGTCCGTATCGTCTGAAGCAATGATGATCGTAGCCACCCGGTCACCTCCATCAGACGGTGTAAATGCAATCTTGAATGTCGTCGTACCACCACCGGATGAAATGACTGCAAGTGGCGCCTGTGTCACACTGAAATCCACCGCGTGTGTCCCGGAGATGCTAACATAGGGATCGGCACCGGTGAGAGTTAAGTCGGCACTACCCAGGTTTTTGATGGTATAGGTCACATAGGAAGTGAAGTCCCTGGCGGTACTATCCATAGCCGTACTATCTGTGTAAGAAGGTGTAATATTTCCATTTGTTATGGACTGGTCGTTCCCCAAAACATCTATCTCACTACTCGCAACACCGTTACCCCGGATGAGAAATGTGAATAGATCATCACCTTCATCACTGTTCTCTATGTTTACCTGGGCGGTTCGAATACCCACAACGGTCGGGTCGAAGGTGATTTTAAAGTCGATTGAATCTCCGGCAAGCACAGAATTAACTGTTGGCTGCTGACTGACATAGAAATCACCGGTATGAAACCCACTCAGTGTCACAAGCGGATTACCCGAAAGTGACAGGGCTCCGCTACCTGTATTATGGATCTTAAAAGTTCGCATCTGTAAACCATCCAAAATATCCTTTGTACCAAAATCCGTATCATCTACGGGTGTGGGTGTATTATCACCATTGGCGATGGAGATCCCCTTACCTCTCAGGTCGATCTCTGGTGTGGTTGTTCCATTACCTTGAATATTAAAAGTATAGGGATCCTCGTCAATATCATTGTTCGCAACACTGATCTCGGCAGTCCTCAAACCGACTGTGGTCGGATCGAAAGTGATAGTAAATGTTGTGATGCTGTTCAAAGCAACCGTCGTGTTGGGTGCATTTGTCAGTGTAAAATCAGATTGATCACCTGTGATGACGGGTTCACTCAGGGTCAGATTTGAGTTTCCGGTATTTAGGATTGTGAAGGTATATGTCTGGCTGCCGGTAATTACATCATGGATTCCAAAATCGGTGTGATCCGTGCTGCCGGGCGTTGTATCTCCATCCTCGATTACCTGGTTATTCCCCTCTATTGTTATCTCAGACGCCAATCCATATCCATGAATATTGAAGTTATAAGGGTTCTCATCCGCGTCTGTATTGGAGATGCTCAGTGTTGCACTTCGGAGACCTTCGCCTGTGGGTATGAATTTCACCTTGAAGCTTGAATTATCGCCAGCCGGGATCGTAGCGTCCGGCAAGGTATACAGTGAGAAATCAGCTGCATTCACACCAGAGAACTCTACCCTTGGCGTACCATTTAATGTCAGGGTCGCTCCTGTTATGTCATTATAAATAGTATAGGTAACGATAACTGAATCCGTAGCTGTCTGTGCACTTGCAGATGCATTGATCTGGCCGAAATCCGTAGAGTCCGCTGAGGAGGGTGAAGCATCGCCGTCAGCGATCACTGTACTGTTGCCCTGAATGCTGATCTCGGGTTCAGAGCTTTGATAAACACCAATATCCAATGTATGATCGTATGAATTTGATGCGATCGTAAATGATGCAGACTCACCATTTGCGTCCACATCACTATCTATAGTATCATCCCCACCCTGGTTTTGTGACGTGAAAGTATACCCGGCAGGTAAACCTGTTATAGCGACTTTATAAGTATTTGGAGTTACACCGGTAAACGAGTAGGCACCATTTGCATCAGTTGTTTTTGTATCAACCAGAGAATTATTACTTGAGAGTCGCAATTCAACCGTGATACCCGGGACACCGCTCTCATCTCCAGTCTGAAGACCATCTTCATTGGCATCAAGCCAGACATAATCACCCACACCCGTTGCCATGAATCCGGCATCAATACTGCTGTTCACTACACCCGGTGTTACGTCAATATTGGCGGTTTTTCCGGTAGAGGGATCCGGATCGCTATCAATTGCGTCATTGGCGCCCACAGTCTGTAGCGAGAGTCCAAACCCGGTAGGGGGTGTACTGAATATAAGGTAATATTCAGAAGCTGCCAAACCACCAAATGAATAGGTGCCATCTGCAGCCGTTGTTGTAGAATTTAAGAAAGTATCATCTGCTTCATAGAGTGAAACCGTGATACCTTTAAGTCCGGGTTCTCCGGCATCCCGAAGTCCATCACCATCGCTGTCCAACCATGCAAGGTCACCAATAGTACCTGTGGTGGGCAAAGGAGATGGAGCGCAGGGACAGGAAGCACCATCACCATTGCTTACGACAGAGCCCTGGCCAACGAAAACGCTCGCCCCGGGATCTGTGGTGACATTGATCTTGTACATGCGGCCGCTGACTTCATTGGCCACATATAGATAATCATCGCTGGCTGTCCACGCAGAGGGGAAAGCATTCCCATTCGTACCACTCAGAATATCCTCGTTGAGCTTCCCGGTGATGCTGACGCTGGAGGTCACTGTGTTAAAGAACGGATCAAAGACATAGAGGGTAGACCCATGTACACCATAAAACTTACCATCGGATTTCATGAAAGCCATGTCCTTGGCTGAAAAAGTACCTGATGGATTCAGATCACCTGTCACTGTACCCTCACTGGCATCAAAGCGACGAACATCAGTACCGTCGTCACTCCAGAAATAGTAATTCCCGCTATCATCAAAATCTGCAACTCTTGAGTCAAATGAATGATCAATGCTCGTCAGCTCCGTAACTTCACCGGCAGCATTGATCCTGACCATGTGTTCCGATGGGTTCCGTCCTAAATCATCATGTTCAAAACCGTAAATGAATCCATCCTCAACATTATAACCGATGCCATCTATCTCGAATCCTGCTGTTGCAATCGTTGTGTAGGTGTAAGGGCTTGTCGATGCATCCAGGTAAGATACAACACCACTACCTGAGACCTGATAAAAATTTGGGCTACAAGCAATTGGTGAGCCGGTACCGGCACCAACGCCCTGAACATCGAACTGGAAGGTGGGCGTATCCGGATCATTACTACTGATCTCTATGGTGGCCGTTCTTGTACCAACGGCCATGGCGTCAAAAAGAATATCAAGGTAGGAGCTCTGACCAATATTGAGCGTCGAAAGCGGTGAGCCTACAATGATGAAGTCAGCGCTATTCAATCCGGTAACGCTTACTGAAATTGAAGTTAATGCAGTACTCCCGTTATTACTTATCGTGTATTGGACATGTTGACTACCCAGGTTGATATCAACCTCACCTAAATCAGTACTGTCCGAACCACTGGGGGTATTATCACCATGGGCGATGGTCACGCTATTCCCTTTGACCACAATATTTGGCTCGATGCTTCCCTCTCCCCTAATATCAAAGGTGTAGGGGTTCTCATCATAGTCACTATTGCCGATCGTGACTGTGGCGTTTCGAACATCGGTATCACTTGGATTGAATGTGATCTCCATGGAAACAGAGCTTCCCGGGGCGATCAGGGAGATGGGCTGAATTGTAACTTCAAAATCACTGGCATGTGCACCTGTTATACTCACTTGTGGTGTTGATCCAAGCACCAAGTCATCGTTCACACCAACATTGTGAATAACATAAGTGTTGGCCCTGCTCGAATTATAGAAAACCTCAACAGTTCCAAAATGAGTACCATCACTTGAGGTCGGTGTGATATCCCCGTTAGGGATAGACAGCAGATTACCCGTTACAGATATGGCTGACTGTGAAGCATTATTATACTGTCCGTTACCCAGAATAGTAAAAGTGTAGGGATTCTCATCTCCATCATCGTTAGCAATAGAAATGATCGCTTGCCTTACTCCCAAACCCGCCGGAGAGAAAGACACCTCGAAACTCGTTGTTGCACTGTCTATGGGAATGGAGTTTGATGGACTGGCGGTGATATTAAACTCCGCAGCATGTGTACCACCAATACTGACATAGGGAGGTGCACCGGTCAAATGGAGGGCAGAGTAACCGATATTGCGAATAATAAATGTTGAGCTGGCGGGCAGATCTGAGATCGTCGCCGTACCGAGGTCCGTATTGTCGAGAGTGGAAGGTGTATTGTCACCGGAATCTATGAGCAGATCATTTCCAAGGACCTCTATTTCTTTATCCTGTGTAGACGTTCCCAGACCACGTATGGCAAAGAGATACGGATTTTCATCATCATCGTTGTTTGAAATGGAGATATTTGCATTCCTGTACCCTGTTGTGGTCGGATCGAAAGTGATCTCGAATGTTGTGAAACCGCTAGGCGGTATCGTGCTCAATGCGGGTTGTTGGGATACTATGAAATCTCCGGCATTCGCTCCGGTTATCTGAATGGGGGGAACCTCTGTTAGTAGGAGGTTTCCAGACCCATTATTTTCAATTCTATATGTATGTGAAACTGTCCCGGTCACAATGTCCTGACTACTGAATTCAGTTAGATCACTGCTACTTGGCGTTGCATCACCATTTGCGATTAAAGAGCCATTGCCAAGGATTTCAATGTATGGGAAGGAAGAACCCGTACCTTGGATATTGAATTCATAGGGATTTTCATCCGCATCTGAGTTGGCAATGGAAAGAAGAGCGGAGCGCACACCGGTATCAGCAGGATTAAACCGAATAACAAAGCTGGTCGAATCCCCCGGTAGAATGAGAGAAGACGGGGATGTTATTACAGAAAATTCGCTAGCCTGTGCACCAGTGATCGCAACGTAGGGTGATGAACCTGTCAGAACAAGGTTCTCCGTACCCGAGTTATGTATCTTATAGCTCACATCCCTGAGACCGCTTGCTACATCTTCTTCACCAAAATCTGTGGAATTGTCTGCTGAAGGTGTTCCAAGCGTATCCGGGATGAGAACACCATTCCCACTGACCGAGATCTCTGTAGCCTCACCGATTCCGCGAACCTTGAAGGTATACGGGTTCTCGTTAGCATCATTGTTTGTGATACTAACGGTAGCAGTTCGTGTACCAAAGACACTCGGGTCAAAGGTAATATTAAAAGTTGTCTGATTTCCTGACGCTATGGTCGTCATCCCCGGTGTTGTGCTCACGCTGAAATCACTTGCGTGGGCATCGGTAATTTCGACAACCGGACTTCCGTTCAATGAGAGATCAGCACCCATGATATTCTTGATAGTGAACGTGCGTACAACTGTACTGCCTGTTGTAGAAATAGATCCGAACTCTGTGCCATCTGTCGTAGACGGATAAATGTCCCCATCAGGTATTTCATTCCCCAGACCCTCCACCTGCATTTCCGGTGTGGTCTGTTGATAAATACCGGCATCGATCGAATTATTGAAATTATTATTTGTCAGTGTGAATTGATCTGAGCGACCATCTGAAGTTCGAACATCACTGTCAAGTGCATCGTCGCTACCGGCATTTTGTGACGAGTAGATAAAGCCTCCGGGGAGTCCGTTCACATATACCCAATAATCTGTTGCGGATACACCACTGAAATAATAGAAACCGTTTGCATCGGTTGTGGTTGAGGTAACAAGGTTATTGTTGCTGTAAAGTCGTAAATCAACATTAACTCCCGGGATACCCGGTTCCCCGGCATCCTGAACACCATCCTGGTCCTCATCATTCCAGACGAAGTTACCTACGCCGGTTGTGTAATAACCAGCATCATATTCATCATGGTAGGAGCCCACTCCGACGGTAAAGATATCCGTTTCCCGGGTGGTCGGATCAATATCACTGTCAACACCGCTATCACTTCCGGCGTTCTTTGTGGTGACATTAAAACCTGCCGGCTCACCTGTAAAGTGGAGATAAAATTCACCCGGTGAAAGGTTTTCGAAAAGATAATTACCATCCTCATCTGATGTGGTCTGATCAACAAAAGGACTATCCGCGGAATATAGGGTAACCGTCACGCCGGGAAGACCTGGTTCGTCTCCATCCTGAATCCCGTCACCATCTGAATCGATCCAGACCTTATCGCCCACCGTGGCTGTCTTTGGTAATGGGGCATCTGCAAGTGGACAGGATGCAGCATCAGCCGCGGGCGTTACAATAGCTTGACCAACATAAACACTGGCGACGTTATTCAAATCCAAAACGTTAATTTTATACATTCGGCCACTCTCATTATTCGAGACATAGATATATCCATCATTGGCGGCCCATGCAGATCCATAATATTGGCTGTTTACACCCGAATTATACTCATCAGCCAATTTGCCGGATACGGCATGCTGAGAAACAGCATTGGAAACAGGATCATAGACATACAATTCATCCTCATAAGCACCAAAGAATCTCCCGTCACCATTTAAATAAGCCATATCACCCGGTGGAAAAGCGGGACCGGAAGGTGTAGACGTTGTAAATGTACCTTCGCTGGCATCAAAAATGGCTATTTCACTTCCCTCAAGATCGTAGAAATACATATTACCTGATGCGTCGAAACTACCATTAGATCCATAGAATGGAGCTTCGATTGAACTTAGAACCGATATCGTACCTTCCCCATCGATTCTAACAATTTTGTTGCCGGAGATCTCTGATCCTACCTCAAGAGCGTAGAGTAGACCATCCTCCAGATTGTAAGCGAGTTCATTCAGTGCATAACCCGCTTCTGCGATCGGAATATAGGTGTAGGGATTCGTCGTTGCATCAAGGTATGAGATGGTACCATAATCACCATAGACCTGGAAGAATGCAGGTGCACAAGCTAATGGAGAGCCGGGGCCGGTGCCGTTACCGCGGATCGCATAGCTATATGTTGAGTTATCCGGATCATTACTGGTGACACTCACTGCAACATCGCGCAATCCCGTCTCTGACGGGTCAAATTTTACTTTAAATGTGGAAGTACCACCGGCGGATATACTTCCGGATGGCTGAACTACCACTTCGAAATCCGCTTCATTGTCACCCACGAGGTTCACAGCCGGACTTCCAGAAAGATTTAATGGCGTGCTCCCCGTGTTGTGGATGGTATAGGTTGCGTAACTCGCACCCAGACCGGCTGGCACATCACCCAGATAGGTACTATCGGAAAACCCCGGAGAGTTGTCCCCATTTGCGATTACAGTACCGTTCCCTGAAATCTGTATTCCCGGTGAAGCAAGACCTGTGCCCTGGATGGTGAAATTATAAGGATTTTCTGTCTGATCGTTGTTCTCAATGCTGACATAAGCAGTGCGCAGCCCGGCACCGGAAGGATCGAATGTGATAGCGAAGGGTACAGAACCACCTGTCGCTATCGGGGAGCTCGGTTGCTGGGTGGTGACAAAATCTGCAGCATGGGTACCGGTGATCAACACAATTGGTGTGGAAGACAAAAGAAGGTCATCCACGCCGCTATTCGATATTGAGAATACTTGGTTGACAGTTTCCCCATCAATGGCGATGGCTCCAAAATCCGTCCCATCGGTTGTGGTGGGCGTTCCGTCACCATCCGTTATTTCAACCGCGTTACCCCTTATCGTGATCTCCGGATCAGGAGGCGTTACATATTGCCCCGTACCCTGGACAGAGAAGGTGTAATTGCCTTCGCTAAGATCGTTGTTTGCGATCGTAAATGTTGCGCTACGAAGACCGTCTGTTAACGGTGAAAAAACCATCTTAAAACTGGTTGAACCACCGATAGGGATCGTAGCGGCGGGAGAGCTGAAGACACTGAAATCTCCAGAGTGAGTCCCACCCACACTGATTAGCGGCCATGGTCCTGTCAAGTTCAGGCCAGCCAGTCCAGTATTATAAATTGTATATGTAATAATCTTTGAGTTGCCGATATTCTCTGTTCCATATTCGGTCGAATCTGTAAGCGTCGGTGTTGCATCACCATCAGAAATTGATTCGCCATTCCCGTGAATATCTATTTCAGGATTAAGCGTTCCTGTTCCTTGAATTGGGAATGTGAATGGATTTTCATCCCCATCATCATTTGTGATCGTTAATGTTGCCACCCTTAGTCCGGTCGAACTGGGATCGAAGGTAACCTGAAATGTCTGAGTTCCGACCTGAGCACTTACAGTAGACGAAGCCGGTTGCTGGTTTACGGTGAAATCTGCCGCATTGCTCCCGCCTACCTGTACCATGGGTGATCCGGTCAGGCTCAAGTCTCCACTACCGAAGTTGTGAATGGTATATGTGATGGTGGTGGTACCACTATAGAGATCTGTGTCTCCAAAATCAGTGTCATTTGTCGGGGAGGGTGTGGTGCCGCCATCGGTGATCGTGTTATTGTTTCCGCGAATGTCAATTTCCGGTGTGGCGGTTCCATTTCCCCGAATGGTAAAAGTATAAGTTCCTTCATCAGCATCATCGTTTGTGACGGTGACAAGCGCTGTGCGAATTCCTTCAGCGTTGGGGTCGAAATCAATAGCAAATGTTCCTGTCCCGCCATATTTAGCAATCGTAGAACTGGAAGGTTGTGCAGTGACAGTAAAATCCGATGCATGGGTTCCGGAAATTTGCACATATGGAGACCCACTCAGCGTCAGTTCGCCATTCCCCGAATTGGAAAGGGTGAACAAATGTAAGGAGGAACCTGTGATTTTATCCTCACTCCCGAAGTAGGTGTTGTCTGTAATGCTTGGCGTATCATCTCCGTTATAAATAGATATCCCATTCCCCTGAATATCAATTTCCGGGGCTGCGAAATAAATACCGGCGTCAATATGAGTAAAAGTCTCATTCCTTGTGGCTCGATATTGCGCAGTTATACCATCGATGGGATTGGCATCACTGTCCAGATTGTCATCCGAACCCTGATCCTGCGGGCTGAATACATAGCCGAGAGGCAGATTACTGAAGGTTACGGTATAATTCCGTCTGGCGCTCAGGTCGTTACTCTGCCAATATCCGTTGGCATCCGTCGTAAAATCGACATCATTTACGGTGACAGTCACACCGGCAACACCCGGTTCTCCCGTGTCCTGAATGCCGTTCTCATTCAAGTCATTCCATACTCTGTCTCCAAAATATTCAGCTCCCAGGGCAACACTTGTGAATAAGAACAAAGCAAATAAAACTTGAAAGAAAGGTCTATTGCGTCCGGCGTTTCCGAACCGGGTGAATCCACCAATTCCCTTAACCATATTCATGGCTGATTTTCGAGATATTCCGTGTGTTTTTTTGTTCACAATACTCATGTTTACTCCATGCGTGCGCTTAACGCCGATTGAATATATTCCCTGAAATTTTTGTTACCAATTAATATAAGGTAAAACGGGCATATTTTGTTAATAAAAAGGAAATATTTTGTTAATTATTTTCATAAAAGGCAAAACCGCCCCTTGGAGGAGGGACGGTTAGATAGGATATAACTTAAGGAGGTAGTTATTTTGCTTTTGTGGTAATGAAACGCTTATTTCCGTTTTTTGTCTCAATTAATATTAGGATGGTTTGATTCTTCTCTATCTTATTAAAAACATTTTTATAGTCATCCATGTCGTGAATATTTTTTCCCTCAAGGGTCACGATGCGATCTCCGACACGAAGTCCTTTTTTCTGAGCCTCAGATCCGAGAACTACCTTAATGATCACAACTCCTTTTTTGGAGTCAAGACCGTATTCTTGTGCAAGCTCTGGACTATTCGCCTGTACGGAAAATCCAAGATTTATATCAGCGTCCACATCAATGTTTTGAATGGTGTTTTTCTCTCCGGGAAGTTCATCCAATTTGACAGAGATCGGTTTGGTTTTTTTATCGCGGACAATCATTAATTTTACATCTTCTCCTGGTGAGCGAGATGAAATATTGATCTGTAGCTTAGAGGGATTGTTAACTTTATCATTATTAACTTTTATGGTTACATCACCGGCTTGAAGTTTTGCCGATTTTGCGGGACTATCTTCGATAACATCGGAGATCAAAATACCTTCAATATCATCTATTCCAAGAGATTCCGAGAGATCCTGATTTAACTCCTGAATGCTTACACCCAGCCATGCCCGAATGTTGCCCATAAATGTCCAAAACTATCCAAAAATGCCGATATTGGCTATATTTAATAAGTTTTATACCCTGTCGGCACGCCTTATAACTTACTGATAGTCTGTTTATTATGTAGTAGCCCCTCAAGGACTTGAACCTTGGACAAACGGATTATGAGTACACTGAACACTGTTGATAATCAATTAGTTACAGGGCAAGGTGACCAAAAACTGCCCACTCTTATTTTAACCGTGGCAAAATGTTTATTTACAGGGGTTTAGGAGTGGATAGATTACTTGTTTGAGACTTATTGTATACTATTGGATCAAACTGTCCGATTTATGGGGAGGAAGTCACCTACCACGAAAAAAGGGCTCCAATGGAGCCCTAATATATACGTTCACCGTTCACTATTTACTATTTTACAAATGCGATCTTTTGAACATCTACAACATTTTCAACAACGATTTTAACGATGTAAAGACCTGTTGTCATACCGTTAGCATTAATGCGTAGTTCATGTGATCCGGCGCTCATGCTTTCGTTGACGAGTGTTGCAACTTCACGACCATTTAGTGTGTAAACTTTAGCGCTTACAACAGCATCTCGTGAAAGTTGTACAGGAACAACTGCAGTAGGATTGAAAGGATTAGGATAGGCAGCGCCAATCACAAAATCAGCTTCAACAACATCGTTAGTTAGAGTAACTGTTACAGCATCTGCATCATAGCGTGTTTCATTATTTGCATAATCTACATCAGCTAATACATAAGTGTAAGTAACACCAGGGACAACTGTTGCATCTACATAAACATAGTTGTTCGTTTCGCTAGATGTTCCAGCACCTTCAACTGTAGCCAAAACTTCGTTGTTACGATAAATAACAAAAGTAGCATTGTTAGTTTCTGAAGCAGTTTCCCATGCTAATTCCTATAAAGCAACCGTGATGAAATTTAACGAATCAGCCTGGGAAATTGTCGGAACAGCGGGATTTCTGCTTCACAGGCTTCTCGACAAAGTTTAGCAATTGATACAAGTGGAACACTTTATGCAGCATATCATGATGATGCTAATGATTCAAAAGCAACCGTCATGAAATTTACTGGCACAGTTTGGGATTCAGTCGGTCGATGCGGTTTTTCTGCCGGTGAAGTTGTTGATCTTAGTTTAGTAATAACAGCTGATGGCATACCTGTTTTGGCCTATAAAGATGATATGAATTCTTTGAAAGCAACGGTAATGAAATTTGCTGAAAGTGGAGATACGCCCTTGCCTATAGTCAATATTCCATCTGAATTTGCGATATTGAATATTTACCCCAATCCTTTCAATCCAAGCACAACGATCAGCTATGAACTATCAATTGGCAACCTGGTAAGCATAAATATTTATGATATACAGGGTCGCTTGCTTGAAACTTTGTATGAGGGTCATATGAACGCAGGGCAATATAATATGTTGTGGGATGCAAACGGGATATCTAGTGGTGTGTATTTATTAAGGATGCAGGCAGGGAATGATATTCGAACGCAGAAACTTCTTTTATTGAAATAAACAGATAATATTTTAAAATAACGATAAACATCCTGATGTGAATTGGGGTGTTTTTTTATTATTTGGCTAATTTTTGAGAGAGCTTTGTATTGTGAGGGGAAGAGATGGAGAGAGGCATATTTATGAACGATTGGAATATTGCTTTTTAACGGTATAAATACTTTTCATATAGCTAAATGCTATTTAGCATTCTATAAGAATATTATTGTAAAAGCAGGTGTTATGTTATAAATTGGTTAATAAAGTGTTAATATTAGGTTAATTCTAAGAATAGAAGGAGAAATTCTAGGGGGAGAAATCAGAAAAAAATATAATTAAATACGACTAAAGGTACAGATGTAAGCCGTATTGTAGGTCTAAAGTAAAAAAATCGGATATTCACTCACTATGAGTGTAATATGCTTGTTGATTTTGTGTTTAAGAAAAAAAATAAGGCTTTTAAAAGTAAAAGTAAAATAAGTGGAGGATCATATGAATTTTAAAAAAACAACATCTATCATACTGCTCTTTGTTGCCGGCTCTCTGTTGCTCGCACAAGGAGTTCCAAAATTGGAATTGACTATTGTTGATACCAAAGTAAATATGACTCAAGCTGAAAAAGAAGGAAGAGTGGCTATCAATTACAAACCGGGAGACGTAATTAAATATACGATCATTGCAAGTAATACAGGTGATGGTGTACTGACAAGTCCTTTGATCACCGATCCTGTTCCGCAAGGGGTGAGTTATATACCTCTAAGTGCAAAAGGATTGAATTCGGTGCTCACTTATTCGATAAATGATGGTCAGCTTTTTCAGGCATGGCCACCGACATACAAAGAAATAGATGAAAATGGACGTTCAGTGGTAAAACTGGCATCCCCGGACATGGTCACTCACGTTCGTTGGGAGTTGACAAGAACTCTGGCGCCGAATGAAAGTCATCAATTAGAATTTGAAGTTTTAGTTAAATGAAAGAAAATGAAATAGAAATTAACAAAGGAGGTTCACCATGAGAACCAAACTATTTCTCTTAACCCTCCTGTCAGTGTTTTTGACCATATCGGTCGCTTATGCTGCAGGAACACCCGCCGGTACGGTTATTTCTAACTATGCCACGGGTGAGTACAAGGATGCCAATGGCAATTCGATGACAAGTGTTACATCGAATACCGTGACAACCACAGTTACTCAGGTCGGAGGTGCTGATGTAACAGCTTCATCTGAGACCGCGACAGTGGAATCGGGTGAGAGTGTGTCCATTCCAGTCACATTGACTAACACCGGTAATGGTCCCGATACCTTTGATCTGAGTAAGATCGAAGCCGAGATCGGCGGCGGTGAAAACACAGTCGAGATCTACTACGATGCCAACGGCAATGGAGTTGTAGATTCGAGTGAAACAACTGTAACAACTACTGATGCTATTGCAGCTGATAGCGTATATAACATCATCATTGTTGTTACGAACAACAGTGGTGATGACGGTTCATCAGTGACAATTGAATTAGCCGGAACATCCCAATACGACTCGAATGTCAGCGATGCCTCAAATGTGGAAGTAACTCTCAGTGCCCCAGAGCTTGTTGTTACCATAACCGTAGACAACGACAGTCCGCAACCGGGTGATGTTGTTACTGTCACTATTACAGGTACAAACAATGGATCTGCTACAGCTGAAGATCTTGTTTTTTCAGGAGCCATTCCTACGGACATGACCTATGTTCCGGGAAGCTTGAAGATCACAACCTCTGCTCGTACCGATGCTGATGACGCTGATAGTTCTGATTACAACGTTACCACTGCAGGTTCTGTAACACTCGGTTACGGTGATATTGCAAGCAGTGGCTCGGGCTATGCTACATTTCAGGTAACTCTTGATGCCGGAGTTCCTGCAGGTACTGTTATAACACCTATAGGTTCTGCTGATTTTACCCCAAATGGTGATCCTATCATTGGTACTGGTGGTGAAATGACTGTTTCACAAGCATATGCTGTAACGGTTGGAGCTAATGACTCAACCAATGCCGATCCCGGTGATGTTGTTGTTTATGCAGTGACTGTGACCAACAGCGGAAACGGTTCAGATAGTTTTGGTCTGAGCACTTCTGATGATTCGACATGGACATGGACGATCTACAAAGATGTCAATGAAAATGGTGCATATGATTCAGGTACGGATACTGAGATCACAAATACCGGAACCTTGGGACAAGATTCGATTCTTTATGTGCTTGTAAGAGCAACAGTTCCTGCCGGTGAGGAAGATATGGCTGTAAATGCCATGACATTGACGGCTACATCAGTCGGTGGTGGATCTGAAAGTGATGTCGGTGTTTATACGGTTACCGTAACGGCACCTGCACTTTCATTGACAAAAACAGTTTCTCCTACAGGTCCCCAACCTCCGGATACAGAGTTGACATATACTGTTATAATCACCAACTCAGGTAGCGGTTCTGCATCAACCATTGTTATATCTGATGCTGTTCCCACTAATACCACCTATGTTGCAGGTTCAATGACGGTCGGTGGCGCATCTAAAACTGATGACTCCGATGCTGATGGTGCAACTTTATCCGGTAATTCTGCGGTATTTGAAATTTCTTCTTTATCCGTAGGTGGATCGGAAACTGTTACATTTAAAGTTACCATCGATTAACAAAATATATGAATTTTTGTGATGTTAACATTCTAAGGTAAAATTGATGAAACGAATGATCCCGAAAAGTGGTTTGATGTATGCTTTGATCCTGTGGATCGGTTTGTCGTTTACGGCTCTTTTTGCCGAAGCGACTGCCAATACCTCGTTAGCTGCACTAGTTGACGAAACGGGAAGCAATACTAGCATCGAAAATACTGCCTTCGCACAATATGAAGATGGCGGGGGTTATGTATTTCAAATCCAAAGTCAGACCGTGATCACGATCGTAGAAGAGACATTTCTGCTCGATATTTCAAAAAGTGTCGAACATACGGAATATCATCCTTCAGATACGGTCAGATATCAGATCGACCTGACAAATTCAGGAAATATAGCCGTTTCTTCAGTTACAGTTACCGACACCTTGTCGGATGATCTTATTTATGTTAGCTCACAACCCCCTGCCACGCAAAGTGGACAGGTATTCTCATGGAACCTCCAGAATATACAAACGGGTGCAACGCAAGGCATTGATATGATATGCCTCGTTGCGCCCGATGTTGTTTCGGGAAATACCATTGAGAATAGTGCAATATATTTTGTTGCCGATCAAGATCCTGGACGATCCCAAACGGTAGCAATTACCGTTGTAAGAACTCCGGAACTCTACGTAGAGAAAATTGCAGATCCACAAGCTTTCAGAAATGATACATTGACTTACGTTCTCAATTATGGGAACTCAGGTGATGGTGTTGCTCCGTTAACACAAATTACGGATACTTTACCATCCGAGATCAGTTTCATTTCGGCTGAAGGACCTTTCAATTACGATGAAGACTACCATTGTGTCAGTTGGGATATCGGTGATCTATTACCGGGTACCAATTCGACATTGAATGTCACAGGACTTGTAAAGTATGTTAGCGCTGCTATCAGTGAAATATCCAATACAGCCCACATTCACTCACAATCATTGCATGTCAGATCGAATACCGTTATCAGCGAGCTAAATGCATATATGCTAACTATTACGGCGGATCCAGATACCATCATTGGTGATGGTGTTTCTCAATCGCTGGTCACCGTAAATGTTAGAAATACATCAGGACAGCCTGCGCCTGACGGTATACCTCTTTCATTGTCCACTGAACTCGGTACGCTATCATCAGATGATACCTTGTTCACTGTTGATGGAAGGGTTCAAGATACTCTGACTGCAAGTGTCATCGATCAGGAATACATGCCGGTCAAACTTGAAGCAAGACTTTTGGATGCTTCGGAAACGACCGCTAGCGATACGATCGTCTTTTCTGCACTAAGGATAAATGGACTCGTAGTGGATCCCGATGGAAATCCCGTTGATGGAGCGATCGTTACGATCATTCTTGACGGAGAGATCATTGGTATCGATACTACCGGAACAGACGGTATTTATAGTATTGCGATCTATGCTTCAGGTAATTATATCATACGTATTCAGTATCTTACTGAAAATGGTGATGTTAGTACGGTTGATAAAGATATCGACATCAACATTGAAGATCCTGATCAACCGACAACCATTGATGATTTTTGTTCTGTATCTGGACGTTTGATCGATTACGACACTAAGGACCCTATCAGAATACCTGATATTCCGATCGTTATAGACTATACAGATTTGGGTGGTTTAGGAAGAAAGGCGGATGCCAATGGCACCCTGCCCGACACAAGCTATACAGATTCCAGCGGTTTCTGGTACTTCAAAGATCTGGAATTAGGTGATTACACTATTCGCGCCCTCTTTGATGAGAATGACGGATATCATATTACGACCCAATCGGTTGAAATTGATCAACCGGGAGAGAATATGGTCAATGTAGATCTTCTCCAGCGACAGATATTATTCGGAGCTTATAAAACCGTAGATAAGACTCAGGTATTTGGTGGTGATACTGTGAGATATACCATTGTATATCAAACGATGGAATATGCTATTACAGATACCATTAGTATTCTTGATATGCTTCCTGAAGGAATTGAGTTGATCGAAAGCAGTTTGGAATATTCGGATGCTTTCGCATCTCATGATTATAACCCGATCGAACATGAGTTGTTCTTATATCGGGTGGGCATGTCTCCGGAAACCATTGATTCAATTACCTTCCAAGCTATTGTTGGTGAAGATATTATTTCATTGGTCAATAACGAAGCCATTATCATGAACTCTGCAGATACCGCTTACACGGTGGACAATGATTCATCATCTGCTGAAACCCTGATTTTGACGCCCTTCCTGGTTGCAAGTAAGACAGTAAATCGCTCTGTTGCTGAAACGGGTGATATGCTTACTTACACGATCAAGATCGAAAATAGAAGTGATGGTCATACTTTGTATGGCATGACGGTCTATGATCAGATGCCCAAAGGATTCCGTTATAAGGAAGATCGAAGCTTCTTGAATAATACGAAAATAGCTGACCCAGATATTGCAATGTCCAGATTAAAGCAAAGTTTGACCTGGACTTTAAACGATACGCTTGAAATCGGTGAAAGCATGATCTTGAAATATCGTGTGATCGTCGGTTTGGAAAGCCGTATTGGAGAGAATATCAACGCTGTAAGTGCAATGACTCAAATGTATAACGATTATGAAGTATGGTCCAATATTGCTGAAGCTGAGGTGATAGTGAAACCTGGAATGATCCAGGATCGCGGACTTATTTTCGGAAAGGTCTTTTATGATCATAATGGAAATTTACTCCATGATAATGATGAAGAGACCCTGAAAGATATTGAGATCATAACGGAAGAAGGTATTCGCGTGATCACTGATGAGTATGGTAAATACTCGATACCTAATGTACGTATGGGTGATCATGTGCTAAGGGTAAATGAAGCAACCTTACCCGAAAATACTGAGGTCAGTTTGAGCTCATCGGATTTCCTTGGAAATTCACAATCAAGATTGGTAAAAGTTTCGTATAGCGGTATTGCAAAAGCCAATTTCCTTATTACTGCAATTACAGAGGAGATTAAGCCTATTGTTGAGATTATACCCGAACCCGAACCAGTAGTTGAGATCATATCTGAACCGGTAGATACAGTCGATGAAAGAGAAGCTATTGTGGAACTTGCTCAGCGTTCATTGACGGAATCTATGCGATTGATCGTAAACGATTCTTGGAGTATGATGCTGAATTATGATTATTCTTCAGTAAGCAGCACATTCAGTTTGAGTGATACCTCGAATATGGATAAAACAATACACTTCCTGAAATGGCAAACAAAAATGCAGGTAAAGATCAGTGAAGAGGTTGAGCTATCGGATGCTCCATCATTCTCCTTTGGACAGATGAATGATGAACCGACAACACCTGCTAATCTTGTGTTTGACTATTTGAAAGAACATGGAATTGATGAAGACAGGATCTATTTGGAAGATACCTTAACGATCGAAAGATATCAATACGCTCAAATCAAGAACTGTCAGGTTGAATTGCTACTTCTACCTAAGGATGGCGTATATGTACCAAGTCAGACTATGTCAATGGAACATGATATTGCTTATTCAGGCGAATTGCCCATCGAAAAAACCTCAATGCTGACAAGCACACCGGAAGGTTTTAATATTGATGAACGATCAGCTATCTTGGATGGACGATCTGTAGAAATGGAAACAACAGAAAATAGCATAAACCGATGGGATCTGGGCGAATGGACGCAAGATACAGTCAGAACCTTAAGCTATGATCTGATACCGATTGATCCTCCGAATATCAGACGAGCCACATCTATCATGTCTTATATGGAATTAACACCGCCAAGTGGCAAAACCTTAATAACGAATTCATTGAATACGAATATCCCAACACGCGTAGAAATAATAAAATTTGATGTTACTCTAGAGGGAGCATTGTTTGATGTGGGTTCATATGTACTCAAACCAAGTGCACTATCATCTATCGAAGAGATCGGCAATTTCATGCTTTGGAGAACGGATGAGAATATCTTGGTAGAAGGTTTTACGGATCATACCGGAACCGAAGAGGACAACATGATCTTATCGTACAATCGTGCGAAGGCAGTGAGAGATCATTTGATACAAGCCTTCAATATTTCACCTGATCGGATAGAAACTGCCGGTTACGGAGAAGAATTCCCGGTTGCCGACAATAATACACGGGAAGGTAGAGCGTTGAACAGACGAATAGAGATCATTATGAATTCCAACTTTGTCCAAAAAGGAAAAGAGCTGGATCCGGTGCTTCAGGATGATCTGAAATTGAGAGTAGAAAATAAAAAAATTAGAGATTTTTAACGAGGAATTGCCTCAATAGGAATGATGTTGAATAAAGTTACACGTAAAATCTTCAGGATGCTCCTGATCATCACCCTCTGGGTATCGGTACTGCCGGCTCAGATGCTGATCCTCAATCCTGCTGAAAATAGTGCGACAAACCTTCATCACATTGCGATATCAGTTGTGGGTAAACCTTCTGCTGAAGCAAAACTATACGTGAACAATGAATTGATGTCTACCGGTAAGATTCGGGTAGACGGTGTGTTCGATTTCCTCAATATTAATGTTCCAGATGGGCCGGTATCACTGCGTGTAGAAGCCCTTGGAGCTTTAAATAGACTATATTCTGCAGAACGAAATATACATATTATGGGATTACCAACACAGGTTCTGCCTTACGAAGATAAGATCCAGATCCCTGCAGGGGGAAAAGAAAGTAAAACGCTAAAATTCGAAATTCAAGACGAATGGGGATATCGTCTAGATCATTTGAAAGTGGCAACAGTATACTTGGAATCAGGCAACATTATCAATGAAGATATTGATACTATTTCCGATGGTATCCAGATACCGGTCACTGATGGTGTTGTCGAAGTTGAGGTCAGATCAGCAGTTAAGGCCGGTCGTGCAATACTGAGAATCGAATTTTATGATGTATCTTTTGATCAGACAATAAAATATACTACACCACAGTTACCATTCATTCTAGTCGGATCGGTCAGTGGTGCAGCAAGTAACTATCAAAACTTCGGTGACAATGGCGATACACCGGACGTTGAGGAATGGCGTCAGGATTCAACGTCAATATTTGGATTACCTGTTATGGGTGGCGGTCGCGCAGCACTTTATGCCAAAGGTACGATATTTAAAAATTACGGATTGACGGCTTCTTACGATTCAAAACGAAATTATACAGACGAATTTTATCGTGATATTGATCCTAATAATCAATACGCATTATACGGAGATGCAAGCACGCTAACATACGACGCGAAATCACAATCACCACTTTTTGTCAAGTTGGAACGTGATGAATCCTCATTGATATTTGGTGATTTCAATACATCAATTACTAAGAGTGAATTTACTGCTTACAACAGAACCTTTAATGGATTTGTTGCAGATATAAAAGAAAAAGATCATGCAATTAGAGGATTTGCAACTCTATCTGACCGCGAAATGAAACTGGACGAGATTCGTGGCGAAGGTATTTCGGGGTATTATTATTTGAGTGAAAGCAATGTTACGGAGAATTCTGATAAAGTTGTTATTATCACTCGAGACAAATATCATTCTGAAGAGATCATCAAATATAAAGAAATGATCCGCTTCCAGGATTATACCATTAACTATGAAGATGGCTCGATCATGTTCAAACAACCCGTTGCCAGTCTGGATGAGGATAGCAATCCAGTGACGATCAACGTCGCTTACGAACATCAGAGCGGTAAACGGAATAGCTTTGTCGGCGGTTTAAGATATGACGGAACTTTCTTTAATAAATTAAAAGTCGGTGCCTTGGCCGTCATGGAAGAACAAGACTCAAGTAACTACTTCCTATACGGTATCAATGCAAGCTTGCCGATCACTAAATGGCTTGCATTGAAAGGTGAATACGCCGGATCTAGTACACCTCAAATAAGTGGTAATTCGCTAAACGGTCAGGCATACAAGGTTGAGATGCAAGTTAAAGCCTCTGATTTCTTCAATGCTAATGCTTATTTCAGATCTGTAGACAGTTCATTTGTAAACAATTCTCAGTCAGGTGGAAGCAATGAAACCGGATCGACCAAATATGGTGTCAAGGCTATTGCCGGAAATAAGATCACAGGATTATTAAGTTCCGAATATTACATGCAACGGAACAAGATGGGTACCGTGAATGAAAACACAGCTGAAGTCTTTAATATGACCTATAAACGTGATATTGCTGAAAAAGCTGATTTTGTTCTGGCCTATGAAAATGCTAAACGCAATGATAATGCAGCTCTGGATTCTGTTTATTCAAGAAAGTCTAGTATTATAAGAGCTAAATTCAATTATAAGATCATAGAAAAATTGACCGGGTTCGTTGAAAGAGACCAGAATCTTGTGGTAGGTGATCAATCCAAACCCACATATACCGGTATAGGACTTACATACTCAATCACTGAAAAGATCGGTGTCATGGTCAAATACAAACGCATCGAAGGTGAGACTCCAGGTAATCAATTCGTATTTGGACTTGATTCAAAGATCGGCGATAATACTGATATAAGCGGTAAATATGAGATCGGTGGCGCAACAGGTAACGACAGAAATCGTGCAACGATAGGCTTGAAGAACAAATGGGCTGTAACAGATGAATTTACCTTGAATTTCGCTTATGAGAACGTCTCTACATCCGATCATTTTGAAACACCGACTACCGAACATCAGGCCTTGTCGATCGCTTACGAGTATTTACCTGAACTGCCGATCAAGACCAGTGGTAAATATGAATTTAATATTAAAAAAGAAACCATACAGAACAACTTAATGTTGAACGTTGATCTTAAGATCTTGAATGGCTTGGCCATTATAGCTAAAACCGTTAATTCACGTGTTGATTATAGAGCAAATGTCGATGATTACACCTTCAAATCAAATAGTCAGCTTGGTTTGGCATTCAGACCTGAGAGAAGCGATCAGTACAATGCCCTATTAAAAGCCGCATATATCATTGATAAGAATACACATGTACAGAATCCGATCAATGATAAGCGTTTTATCCTGTCAACGCATCATTACTGGCAGCCATTGGATAAACTGGAAATCGGATTCCGCTATGCTTATCGCGTTGTAGTTGATGAGGAAATTGGCTTGTTCAAAGATCGCGCATCTACGAACTTCTTTGCTATGAGACTTGAATATGACTTAAGCCTTAAATGGTATGCAGCCAATGATCTGAGATTTATCCACTTAATGCCACTAGATGAATTGAAGATCAGCTCATCCATTGAAGTTGGATATCTGATTACCAATAATCTTCAAGTTGGAGTGGGGTATGCATTCAACAGTTTTGAAGATCCTGATTTCACCACTGAGAATTACACTCTTAGGAATTTCTTCCTGACCATGCATATGAAATTCAGCGAAAATATGTTTAATTGGAAGTAATAATTTTATCGTAAGATTAAAGATAAAAGTAAAAAGATAAAAGTAGAGCCACACCATGGCATGTCTCTACAGCAAGTTACTTCATCAACAATATTTTCTTCGTATCAACAAAATAACCTGCTTGCGCCGATGAATATCGGTGAAACAAGTTCAGCCTAACGTTGTTCAGGATAACTCGATAGGATGGAGCTGTAGGCTGATTACTGAAACTGTCAGCTAATTATAAATCTGTGAAATCTGTGCCTGCCGGGCGTAGCTCGAAGAGCGTAGACTGGTAATCTGTGGATAGGTTTGTTTCTATTACATTTCCTCATGAATAGATCTCTTCACTTCGCTTTACTCCGGTCGAGATGACACATCTTCGCTCTTAAGAGTTACGGTTGGCAGGCGGTTACACTTGGGATGACATCTTACTTTTTCATTTAAATATTTTATTGCATAAAAAAATACCTCCTCGTTAGTGAGAAGGTATTAATCTAAATTTTCTTTAGTGGCTTTGTGCCTTTGTGTGAGGTCTTTTACGAGTCACGCGTCACGAATTACGAATTACGAGTTACTTCTTTACAACTATTGCATTCGAAACACTACGTTCACCCTTATGATCGAATTTCTTATTATCGGAAGGATAATTGACGACACTATTTTCTGTTTTGCCTTTAATAACCATGGTCGTGGAACCACCACCGTCAAAGTTCATGGCTTCGCTGCAACCGAGTTTATTCATATACGCCTGAAGTTCCCACATGTCCATACCGGCTGCTTCGGCGTGACGGCCGTTAATGGTAACAAGTAAAAGATGATAGTCATCTGTAATACCGAAAGCGGTACGTGGATGACGGTTTATATTGAATCTAGCCGAGTCCAGATCAGTTAATACATTGTCATACATAAGCAGAGGACCTGAGACGATCATGTCATCATAGGCAGGATCAAAACCCCAATCGGCTTCAGGACGTTCCAGGATCATGATTACACCATTTGTATCCATAGCATAGGCGGATTCGTTGATGAATTCAATTCTGTCATTGGTCTCAAAAATAACGTTCCCATCTTCTTGGAGGAAAAGTACTGAGCCACCAACCTTCATATCGAAAAAAGAACCGTTTATTCCGGCTATTCCTTCGTGTTCCATAACAATATCTGAAGTCTTAACAAGAGAATCGCGGTACCAGGCAAGAACGATATCACCTTCGAATTTATTCATATCTATATCAAGAATATTGATCGAGGCAGGGGAGCCGTTTAACTCTTCCAATTGAATTTGTTTCCAATGAATATTTTTATCGACTTTGGTTAAGATAGAAACGTTCGTGAGTTCACGGTTTGAGCAGGAAGCAAGGATCAGGATCAAGGCTAAGGTCAAGATCGTGGTAATTTTTTTCATATTGAGTCCTTTGTGTTTATTTTTATGTTGGGAATTTAAGTGGAAATGGGGTGATTTGAAATGGATAATTAGAATAATAATTTAAAGTACTGAACGGCTTTAGACTGTTCCGTACAAGGAATATCCTTAATTAGATTCTTGGAAATAAGCCTCTTATTCTTTATTTTAGCGAGATAAAATGACAATGGAGACCTAATGTCCGAAACAGTAAAAAGCAATTCATATCCTTTCCCTACGATCGAACCAAAATGGCAAAAGTACTGGGAAGATAACAACATATTTAAGACCGTAGAAGATCCTGCTAAGCCCAAGTATTATATTTTGGACATGTTTCCCTATCCGTCGGGTAACGGACTGCATGTTGGACATCCGGAAGGTTACACCGCCAGTGATATTATTGCCCGTTACAAACGTATGAAGGGCTTTAATGTCCTGCATCCCATTGGTTTTGACGCTTTCGGACTTCCTGCCGAAACTTATGCTTTAAAAACAGGTACACATCCCCGTATTACAACTGCAAAAAATGTTGAGAATTTTACCCGTCAATTAAAGATGTTCGGTTTTTCTTATGACTGGAGCCGCGTGGTTAATACCACTGATCCCGATTATTATCATTGGACACAATGGATCTTTCTTCAATTGTTCAAAAAAGGTTTGGTTTACGAAGCTGAAACACCCGTCTGGTGGTGCGAAGGTTTAAAGTCGGTGTTGGCTAACGAGGAAGTCGTTAACGGACGCAGCGAAAGGGGAGACTACCCCGTTAAACACGTCATGTTAAAGCAATGGATGCTCAAGATCACAGCTTATGCAGATCGCTTGCTTGAAGGTTTAGAAGAAATGGACTGGCCGGAATCGGTTAAAGAAATGCAGCGCAATTGGATCGGCCGCAGTGAAGGTGCCGAGGTTACATTTAAAGTTGACGGTCATGAAAGTGCTGATATTAAAGTTTATACAACCCGACCCGATACACTTTTTGGTGCCACTTATATGGTGTTGGCACCGGAACATCCTCTTGTGGATAGTATAACAGTTTCAGATAAGAAAGAAAAGCTTGCCGAATACAGAGAAAAAGCCGCTTCAAAGAGCGATCTGGACCGTACAGAGCTCGCAAAAGATAAGACTGGTGTCTTTACCGGGGCTTATGCCATTAATCCCGTTAACGGCAAGAATATCCCGATCTGGGTTGCCGATTATGTTCTGATCAGCTACGGAACGGGCGCTATTATGGCTGTTCCCGGTCATGATCAGCGAGATTATGATTTTGCTAAAGAATTCGATCTTGAGATCATCCCCGTTCTTGAAGGCGGAAATATTAAAGAAGAAGCTTTTTTAGGTGACGGATTACATATTAATTCCGGATTTCTTGACAGCATGAATAAAGAAGATGCTATTTCTAGTATGAATCAATGGTTAGAAGATCATGAATGTGGTCACTCAACGGTTAATTTCAAGCTTCGCGATTGGTTATTTTCCCGTCAGCGTTATTGGGGCGA
>CAYTLV010000006.1:0-217 GCA_964438445.1 uncultured bacterium
TGAAGTCAAGGTGATTTCTGTGTCGGATGTCACAACTCTTGAGAGTGCAGTTGAATTATTGAATAATTAATATTAAATTTCGTTTAGAAGGTTAGTAGTTTAAGAGTTTAGATTAATATCTTGGGAGTGGGATGAGTTGAAAGAATACTCTTTTGAAAAACTGGAAGTTTGGAAGACATCTAAAGAGTTTGTAAAACATATTTATTGCTTAACAAAC
>CAYTLV010000006.1:227-22545 GCA_964438445.1 uncultured bacterium
CCCTAATAGAGAAAAATATGGTATTGTTAATCAATTACGTCGTGCTGTTATATCAATCCCCACTAATTTGGCAGAAGGCTCCGGGAGGACAACAGGAAAAGATAAAGCAAGATTTACTCAGATTTCTTATGGTAGCTTAATGGAATGTTTAAATCTTATCATAATCTCAAATGAGCTTGGTCTGATTGATAATGAATCATGTCAATCATTAAGGAGCGAAATTGAAATTATCTCAAGAAAACTTTCAAATCTTAGACGAGTACAAATCCAAAATCCTAAACCTCTAAACTACTAAACTTCTAAACCCTAAACCTCTAAACTATTAAACTTCTAAACCCTAAACCTTTAAAAATGTTACAAACAGGTATAGACATCATCGAAATCTCTCGTATTGAGAAATCAATACAAAATCCTTCTTTCGTTGAAAAATATTTTCATCCAATTGAAATTGAATATTCAACAAAAAGCAAAAAAGCTGCCCAACATTTTGCTGTCCGTTTTGCCGGCAAAGAAGCTGTGCGTAAAGTTCTTTTAACATATGTTGATGATTTAAATTGGAAAGATTCATGGATAGAAAATGATGAGTTTGGGAAACCACATTTATGTTTTTCTGAGAAGATTAAGGGGATGCTTGATATCAAGCACACTTCTGTCAGTTTAAGTCATTCTAAAGACCAGGCTATTGCCATTGTTTTGATGGATGTAAAGAGGGGAAAGGTATAGAGGAATAAAGGTATAGGGAGTGTATAGAGTATTCAATATCCGTAACCCATCATCCTTTTCTTCTCCGCCAGCCGGCGGATTCGAAGAGCAAGTATCATCCATCATTCATTTTTTCTATATTGATCTGAGGGAATTATTATCTTGTTCTCAACATCAACTCCCGCATCTTAACATCTTTCCTTTGTATAAAAAAAGGTTGACAATCTATTCCAATATGTATTAGACTATCATTGAGGTTTTTTATGTTTTTCAACTAAAACATCAAAAACCTTAAACACACACGGAGGAAGAATGAAAGATCAACTATTCACACTCATTGCAGAAGAATTAAGTGTACCACGGGAACAGATTACATTGGAGGCAGATCTCCAGGATGACTTGGGTGCAGATTCTTTAGATGCAATTCAACTTATCATGAGTATTGAAAACGAATTCGATATTACTATTCCTGAATCAGAAATTGATAATCTGAAGACGGTTGCTGATATAATGAAATATATTGAAAGCAAAAAGTAAGCAAAATATTTCTCAGCAACAACATTGTCAGTTATTTCTGAATTTGGAAAGTTTTATGTTTTGCTCTAAAAACAAATAAAAATTCAATTTATACAAAGCATAACCTGTATTGAGATCCGGTTTTAAGAAGTCTCTGTACATACAACTTTCAATCCCTCTACAAATCATCTGATATGTTTTGCTGGAATATGTCTGACTATTATTTCATATGAAAAAAAATAGTATGCAGATTGCAATAACAGGAAGGAATATTGAATGGCTTTAGATAAAGGATGTTTCAAAATTGTTTCCACTGGTCGTTTTACTCCGGAAGGAGTTCTCTCGAATCAGGATCTGGAGAAGATCGTTGATACCACGGATGAATGGATAACTTCCAGAACAGGTATTAAAGAACGACGTATAGTAAATGGAGAAAACACATCAGACTTGGCCGCAATTGCTGCCTTGAATGCTATTGAAAAAGCAAATTACGATAAAGATAAAATTGACCTTATTATTGTCGCAACTTTCACAGCGGAAATAAGGAGCCCCAGTATGGCTTGTCGAGTTCAGGCTAAATTGGGTTTGGATAAGCCGGGCTTGCTTTCATTTGATATTAATGCGGCATGTACGGGTTTTATTTATGCCTTGAATATAGCAGAGAAAATGATGCACAGTGGTTCCTACAAGAGTGCTTTGGTCATTGGAGCTGAAGTGATTAGCAAGGTAACGGATTATAAAGATCGTAACACCTGTGTTCTATTTGGTGATGGTGCCGGAGCAGTGATCATAGAGAAGGATGAATCAAAGGAAGTCATTTTCAATGTGCAAACCAAGAGTGATGATGACTTGATCCTGTATGTGGATGATTATGTCACTATGGATGGTCCGAAAGTCTATCAATTTGCATCCAGAGTGATCCAATCCAGTGTTAATGGTGTATTGGAGCATGGAAATATTGATAAATCCCAAATTAAAAAAATCATACCGCATCAGGCAAATATTCGTATCATTCAAAGTGCGTCCAAAGCTTTAAAGATACCCATGGAATCTTTCTTCGTAAATATTCACAAATATGGAAATACCTCTGCAGCAAGTATCCCTATTGCACTTGATGAGATGCTTGAAGAAGAAACCATGGAAGCGGGCGATAAAGTCATATTGGTCGGTTTTGGAGCCGGATTGACGAGTGGAGCATGTTCGTTAACTTTCTGATGCTTCTACTGAAAAGATGCATTAAATTAAACGCTGAAAGATAATAAGCAGAAAAGGAAATATTATGAATCTAGATGGGAAGATCGCACTGGTTACCGGTGGTGCCAGCGGAATAGGAGAAACCATCTCCATGCAGTTCGCAAGAAAAGGCGCTACGGTCATTATTTACGATATGGATGAAGTCAAAGCAAAAGCTCTTTGCGACCAACTTTCTCAGGAAGGTTTGAAATGTGAAGCTTATACAGTCGATGTATCCTCTTATGATGATACACAGACAACAGCAAAAGTACTCAAAGAGAAATACGGAAAGATCGATATTCTTGTAAACAATGCCGGTATTGCCAGAGATCAATTAATGTTGCGAATGTCAGAAGATGATTTTGATAAGGTTCTGGATGTCAACCTAAAGGGCACATGGAATATGATCAAATCCGTGGTTCCCTTTATGACCAAAGCAAGATATGGTAAGATCATTAATCTTGCATCCGTATCCGGAATAATTGGGAATGCGGGACAAGCGAATTACTCTGCTTCCAAAGCAGGTGTCATTGGTTTGACCAAATCGGTTGCCAGAGAGTTTTCCAAAAGGAACATCACCTGCAATGCCGTTGCACCCGGTTACATTGAAACGAAAATGACTGAAAATCTTCCTGATAGTGTAAAAGAACACTATTTAAAGGAAATTCCCTTGGGAAGATACGGGCAGGTTGAAGATGTAGCATCTTTAGTCCTGTTTCTTGCAAGTAAGCAGGCGGATTATATCACCGGTCAAGTCGTCCATGTAGACGGCGGCATGGTAATGAGCTAGGAGAATATATGAAACGTAGAGTCGTAATTACAGGACTTGGAGCTGTTACACCCATTGGTAATAATATTAAAGATATGTGGGAAGGTGTCAAAGCCGGAAAGAACGGAATAGATAAAATAACTTTATTTGACGCATCTCAGCAAAAACCTTATTTGGTTGCTGAGGTCAAAAATCTTGAAATTGGGGATGCTATTCCTCCCAAAGAAGCAAGACGTCTTGATAGGATAACCATTCTTGCCTTGATTGCAGCAAAAGAAGCCTATGACGACAGCAAACTCGCAGATGCTGATTTTGATCATGATCGTTTTGGGACCTTTATTGGTAGCGGTATCGGTGGTATGGAAACCCTTTATAATGAAACTGTAAAAGTTGTACATAAAGGGGCAGATAGATTAAGTCCGTTTTTTATTCCCAATGTGATCATAAATCTGGTAGGTGGTAATGTTGCAATCAAATTCAATGCAAAAGGACCGTCACTTCCCATTGTTACTGCTTGTTCATCAGCTACCAACTCAATTGGTGAAGCTTTTCGATATGTTCGAGACGGATACCTTGAATTAGCTTTTGCCGGTGGTGCAGAAGCGCCCGTTAATGTACTGGGTGTGGGTGGTTTCTCTAAAATGCGGGCGATCTCACCCAACTTGGATAAAAACCGAGCTTCCATTCCTTTTGATAAAGAACGCTCAGGTTTTGTGATTGGTGAAGGTGCCGGTATATTGATCATTGAGGAATTGGAACATGCTAAAAAACGAAACGCGAAGATCTATGCAGAGATGATAGGTTATAATTCCAATTGTGATGCATTTCATATCACTCAACCTGATGAAAGTGCTGAAGGTATCACTAAATGTATGATCGCTGCAATGAAAGATGCGGAGATCGAACCTGAAATGATTGATTTTATCAGTCCACATGGCACATCAACCTACTATAATGATCGTGTGGAAAGCAAGGGTATCAAAAAAGCTTTTGGAGATCACGCTTATAAGATCAGTATCAGTGGCACCAAATCGATGCATGGTCATTCACTTGGTGCAGTAGGCGGGATTGAATCGGCAATTACTGCCCTGGCTTTGCAGGAAGGTGTTGTTCCTCCTACGATTAATTACAAAGAAAAAGATCCCGAATGTGATCTGGACTACACACCGAATAAAATGAAGAAAAGAAATATCCGGTATGCTCTGAAAAACAGCCTAGGCTTTGGTGGCCATAATGCATCATTAGTATTTAAAAAATGGGAAGAAGAATAATGGAATTAAACAAAGAACAAATAAAAGAGATCATTCCTCATAGAGATCCGTTTTTATTAGTAGATAGAGTTTTAGATCTAGTACCCGGTAAGACGGCAATTGGTGAAAAAGATGTTAGAAGTGATGAGTATTATTTTAAGGGCCATTTTCCGAGCGAACCAATCATGCCGGGTGTCCTCATTATAGAATCCATAGCTCAAACAGGAGCGATCACACTATTGTCCCTTCCTGAAAACAAAGGGAAGATCGTATATTTTGGTGGATTGAAAAAAGCCAAATTTAAAAGAAAAGTTGTTCCCGGCGATACCTTAAGGTTAGAAGTTGAACTTAATAAAATTAAAGAAAAATTTGGAAATGGTTTTGGACGGGCTTTCGTAGGCGATAAGTTAGCTTGTGAAGCAGAATTTATTTTTTCGTATATGTAGAAGACGTAAGACGTGAAGACCTCACACAAAGGCACTAAGTACACAAAGCCACAAAGAAGAGATAATAAGGCTTTTTGAAATACAACATTAAACTGCCAGCCCTTCGTATCCGTCAGCTGACGGAGTAGGAGGGCAGGCGTAAAACGACAGATAAAAAAGAGTAGGGGACGGTCAAAGACCGGCCCCTATTTTAATTTATTTAGAAAATTCAACCAAGGCATCATACGCCCGTTTTCCATATGCAACAGCCGGACCACCCCCCATTAATATTGAAACACCAATGGTTTCAACGATCTCTTCATGGCTTGCCCCAGCCTCAAGGGCAGCGGCTACATGGACAGACAGACATCCCTCGCAATGAACATTGATCGATATGCCAATCGCAATCAATTCTTTTTGTTTTACGCTTAATGCTCCATCACTGCCAACGGTTTTATGTAAGGTCATAAATCCTTGGGCGATCCCGGGATTTTCTTTTGAGAGTGTTCCGACAAAATCGAAGACGTTTTGTGCTTTGTCTTTGTATGTGTTCATTGTATCTCCTTTTGTGTTATTGACATTGTTTTTACGCGTCAAACGAGATTAGTTCCCCTTTGGGAATATGGATATGATATTACCTTCTACTCACAACTCACAACTTCCCCATACCTCATGCCTCTAAACGACATTAAGCATTGCATTCATATGCTTTTCATCACTATATTTTTATGAAGGAAAATATTAGAATAATATTACAACGACAATCAAGTTTCAGGAGGGAAAATGAAGCGCTATATCGTAATACTAAATCCTATTGCCGGAAAAGGACATGCAGAAAAACGCATTCCTGAGATCAAGACTTTCTTTTTTCAACATAAACTACCCTATGAAATAATATTGACGGAAAGACCGGGTCACGCTATCACATTGGCGGAAACGTATGCTTTAATGAATGATACCATTATTGTTGCTGCCGGTGGAGATGGAACTTGTAATGAGATCATTAATGGACTTATGCATGCATCGGCAAAACGTGAAGATTATACACCGGCATTTGGTGTACTTGCTATAGGTCGAGGCAATGATTTTGCCTATAGTGCTAATATTCCTATTGGCCTGGGTGAAGATCTAATGCGGATCAAAGATGGAGAACCAGTTCCCATGGATGTCGGTGAAGTCATTGGCGGCGATTACCCCAATGGACGATATTTTGGGAATGGTATGGGAATAGGTTTTGATACAATGGTTGGTCTTGAAGCTGCTAAAATGAATCATGTACATGGTGGTATGGCTTATACGCTTGGAGCACTTAAAACACTGGTCAAATATCCAGCCGCACCGGATCTTGATATTAAGTATGGAAAGAAAACCGTAAGTATTTCTCCTGCTTTAGCTTGCGTAATGAATGGTCGTCGATTGGGAGGAACATTTTTTATGGCTCCTAAAGCCAAAATGGATGATGGTCTTTTTAATATTTGCATGACCAAACAAGGCACTCGTAGAAAATTGTTGGGCGCAATGATAGCCTATACAAAGGGAACTCAAAGTGAGCGGGAAGATACGATAACAGGTAAAGCAGATAAAATAATTGTTGAAGCCCTATCCGGGACTTTGGCTGTTCATGCTGATGGAGAGACTATTTGTGAAGCCGGTAAACATCTTGAGATAATTAATCACAAACATGCATTATCCATTATTGAATAAAAAATTGAATTATAATTGATAGGTTTATTGCCTATCCTGATCATTCATCTTAGAAATTTATTATTTCCCAATTATAAAGAAATTGTTGTATATTTCATTTTAGTATGAAAATATTATTTTTAAGAAAATGAGGAAGAAGATGAACAGAAGGGATTTTGCTCACTGTCACTCAAAAAAAGCCATCATTCTTGTTGTTGCAATAGTTTTTACCCTAACAGGTCTTTTTGCGCAAACTGTGAAAGATAGTCTTTATAATGCTATAAAGGAATATCATGGCTTGCCCCGTATTGAAGCTCGCCTCGAACTGGCATTCAGTATGAGAAAATCTGATTTTGACGAGTCTTATTTCCAAGCAAAAAGAGCCTGCTCAGAAGCAAAAATAGTGGACGACCTTGACCTGCAGGCACGCGCATTATATTATCTTGGCTTAACACATTATCATAATGACATGGCAGATACAGCCTTGAAATACTTTAGTCAATCGGTAGAATTTTACCGAAGTGAAAGAAATAATGAGCAACTTTCAAAAGTTCTCTGCATGATGGGTACAACCTATCTTAGTGTGACGGGTGATCAGCATAAGGCAATTGCACACTATAATGAAGCCCTGATCTATGCCAGAAAATCAGATAATCATAAAAGCATGGGAATGATCTATTCTCAATTATCTAATGTATTTAGAATGAACGGGGCTTATAGACAGGCAATTGAGTTTATTTATAAATCCAAAGAACATTACGAGAAGATTGGTCTTCATGAAGGTGTTGCTTGGATATCTTACTCTATAGGACGTATTTATACAACAATGAGTTTGTATGATGAAGCACAAAAAGAATACGAAGAAGGACTAAAAAAATATCGAATATTACCGGAAACTATCAGCTCAATGAAGGGTATCGCGATATGTTTGGATGAACTTGGTTTAGTGAGTTTAGAATTGGGTAATATTGAATCTGCGCGACAGTATAATTTGGAAGCACAAACAGTATACAAAAAGATCAATTCTGAATTTGGAATGTCAAATGCCCTCAAGTATCTTGCTCGGATAGAATACAAAGCCGGTAATGGTAAGGAAGCATTGTATCACCTTGATAAATCAAGAAGAATTAAAAAGGAAATAAACGATGTTTTGGGTTTTCCAGGTGTTTATAATTTGTATGGGAAGATACTTCTTGACCAAAAACGATACCAGGAAGCTATTGATAGTCTAAATGTTGGTCTTAAATATGCGACTCGCAACAGTCAAAAAAATCGCATCATGCATATGAACGAACAACTTGCTGAAATTTATGCCGAACTGAATGACTATGATATGGCATATTATTATAGAACAACACAAGTTGCCATTACCGATTCTATTTATCAATCAAAGGCTACTCGTTCCATGACCCAATTGGAATCTGTTTATGATCTTGAAATAAGGGAGACTAAGATTCGTGAACTTGAACAGGAAAATCTGATCAAGAAAATAAATTTGGATCGGGAAATTACTGTAAGAAATCTTCTACTTATTATTTTAGCCATAACCATCGTTTTTACTTTCTTCCTCCTTAAATTATTCATCTCTAACCGCAATGTTAATATCATATTGAAAAGAAATCAGAAGAAATTACAGGAGCTTAATGCAACTAAGGATAAATTCAGTTCAATTATTGCTCACGATTTAAAAAGCCCCTTTAATACCATATTAGGATTCTCTAGTCTTATGGAACGTTACTGGGAAAAGAAAGATTATGCTAAAATTAAGGAATTTTCCGGGCATATTCATGATGTATCCTTGCAGACTTACAAATTGTTGGAAAATTTACTTGAATGGTCGCGTTCGCAAACCGGCAAGATTTCTTTTAATCCCAAAGCATTGGATATTCAAATATCTATTAAAAATGCTGTGGATTTGCTGGAACCCGAAGCGAAGCGAAAACAAGTTAACATCTGTGTGGAAGCACCTTCCATAGCAGTAATGGTTGATGAAAATATGCTTCATACCATTATGCAGAATTTAATTTCGAATGCCATTAAATATTCACACGCCGGAGGAAAGGTCAACTTAATTGCCAAAGAGAAAGGCAAACAACTTGAGATATCCATAAGAGATCAAGGTGTGGGAATGGATGATAATACATTAAATAATTTATTCCATATTGATCAAACTGTCAGCGAATTGGGAACTGATGGAGAAAAAGGTACCGGACTTGGATTGATCCTTAGCAAGGAATTTGTCGAGCGCCATCGCGGAAAAATACTTGTTGAAAGCGAAAAAGGTAAAGGCAGTACTTTTACGATCTGTATCCCATTATAAAGAAGTAAGGAGTAGGGGGAATAAACCAATAATAAAAAAGCCATCCGTATTTGAAGGATGGCTTTTTGTTTTTCTTATCGATTTGTGTTTCACAACTTGCATTTTACAACTTTAAACACATATCCGCTGTATGCTTCGGTATGGATATAAAAAGAGTTCTTCTTTGACGCATCTTTTTCTATCTCAGGTGCATCATTTAAACATTCCAATCGTTCGATATCAAGTTCTTCCGGTAGTGTAATAAGAATTTTATCTGGGGAGTTTTGTCGGTGAATCACGGTCAGTATTCTCTCATTAAAATCTGACCTCATATATGCATAAACTTGTTCGTCTGCACGAACAGTACTATAATCCCCATAACGTAATGCAGGATGTTCGGAACGCATAGCCGTCATAGTCGAAACGTATTTCCGCAGCTTTTTCTGACGCTTATTTACTGTCCAGTCCATTTGGCGGCGATTGTCGGGATCAGCCGCACCTGTTATGCCCACTTCATTTCCATAATAGATAACCGGTGGACCCGGAATGGTCATGAGATAAGTCATGTACATCTCAATCTTTTTATAAGTCAGCGGATCATCAATTTGAATATCTGTGCGCCAACCAACTTCTGTGGCATCATCACCCCAATCTAGATCATGTTCAAGATATGCAGGATAACGAGGCTGATCGTGACTATCCATAAGATTAGCCATCAGATGATTTTGCCCATATATATCGACAACTCGCTCCATTTCCGCTGCTAAACCCGCAAAGCTTGATCCATCCATAGCAAAGGCATAGCGAGCCGGCCAATAGAGGTTAAAGTTAAATTGAGCTGATAATTGTCCATTATTAACATAAGAGTGAACCAGCGAATGATCACCAAAAGTTTCTCCGATCTGATAAACATCTTGAGTGGGGAATTCTTTTCTGATCTCATGAGTTAAGGTACGCCAGAAAACACTTGGAACATGTTTCACGGCATCATGTCGGAAACCATCTATATTATAATTTTTTAACCACCAAATGGCGTCGGCGACCATAGTATCAATAGCTTCAGGTGCATTGGGATAATCAAAGCTGGGTAAATACGATTCAAACCAAGTAGTTAAACGATATTCGTCAAAAAGCCTCAGGTTCTTTCTTCCGTCGGCTAATTCGTATTGTCCGAACCATTCCGGATGATTTTGATAATAGGGGTGTTCTTGATGTACATGATTTGAGACATAATCCATCAATACCTTAAGATCTCGTTTATGGGCAACAGTGATCATCGTATGGGCATCGTCATTTGTTCCATAATGCGGATCGACTTCACGACCGGAAATTGGCCAATAGCCATGATATCCACTGAACATACGGTGGGGAGGAGGGGTTTCTAAAAACGGGTTGGGTGTGTTTTTAATAATAGGCAAAATCCACAAAGTATTTACACCCAGTTCATTAAAATAACCTTCATCCAGTTTTTGAGTAACTCCTTGTAGATCACCACCCCGGAAATTCACTCTGTCGGCAAGTCTTGCATTTAAAATAGGATCATCGTTTGACGGATCCGCATTGTAAAAACGATCAACCATTAGGGAGTACATGATAGCATCCTGCCATTTGAAATCTCCACCATTGGCTGCTGGCGATCCGTTTTCCAGTATGATTTCTACAAGATTTGATGTGGTAATATTACATGTCCAGGCAAGGCGTAAGCGACGGCTTGTTCTTGCCAATTCTTCCGGAATAGTAAGAGTGATAAGTTTATCTGAAACTTTAATACTGGAAGAGGTTAGGCGATGATTATCAGCCAAGGCTATTATATCTTTTTTCTCAATCTTCCCTTTATAATCATGGGGTAGGATATGAAAATTTAATTGCAATTCATTTTTTGATGTGTAACTATCAGGAGTTATAAATGGACGAGTTCCACTAAAACCAGGTAAAACTTTCAAAGGTGAATTATAGCCTCCGAGTCCGTTTGGAACTGAATCGGGATTTGAAGGATCAAGGATCTCTCTGCCATCAACTCCAAATAAATACTCGTATTGTCCAGGTTCATAAGGGATCGTGATCGAAAAATTGCCATCTTTTCCTTTTGTCATAGATAACTGGTTTCTCAACCAGAAATTAAAATTACCAAAAACACAGACATTTTTCACATCTGGATCGGGGACATAGTTAAATGTAATATATTTACGCTCTATTACTTTTACGGGAAGATTATAATGCTTGTTCTTAAAAAGAAACGCAAGAGTTGTATAGCCGGAAAAATCTTTATTGGCATAAAGAGTCAATTCATTATCATCAACCGAGAAATTTGCTTCCAAATGCGGATGGTCACGAAAGGATAATGAACTATAATCTTCTGCGTAGAACATATCTTGTATTGCAATAATTGAAGAATCACCACTGAATACGAATTGTACTGGAATAATATCCAATTGAGGTGCCGGATTTGATCCGCATCCAATGAGAAACATTAATACGATACTAAAGAAGAATGATCTTTTCATATATAACTCCTACTGAGTTTTGACAGTCTGTTTTTGATTGGAGAAAAATAAAGTATAATCACAAGATTAACAATATAAATGTTAGTTCTGCTTTATCATAATTTTAGGAAGTTGCCAATAAATTTATTGGCTTTAAAAAGTAAAATTTCTTATACTCTCATAACACACAGGAGAAAATATCATGAAAATTATTATTGACACCACATGTCAACTTGAACCCCAGCGCATTAAAGACCTAGATTTGCATATTGTAGATTATCCATTATACCTTAATGGGGAAGAGTATGAACATTATTGGGATACCCCGAATCATCGTGAATTAAAAGATAAGTATATTGAACTGATCAGTGATAAAAAAAGCAAAGGTTCCACATCCGGGATTACAGAGGAAGCATTTATTAAAGTCTTCGAATCATGTAAAGATGATGAGATCTTATTGATCATTCAGTCACTCAGCAACACAAAAGCGACGGGAAGTACCCTCAAAAAGGTTTTAAAAGAACATCCTGAATATGATGTAAAAGCTTTTGATACGGAGATATTGGCTTCCGGTGTTGGGGCCCAGGGATTGGCACTCCTTCGTGAAATGAAGAAGAGAAAAATGACTCGCGATGAATGTTATGTACTCTTGGAAAAAAACCGTGCCAATGCTCATGTTGTAGGCGTCCTTTATGATCTTTTTTATTTGCATCGTAGCGGACGAACCAATTTTGCTAAAGCTGCCATGGCAACAGCAATGGGCTTATATCCTATATTATCTTCAACACCTCAGTCCGGTATATTGAAATCTACCGGCAAAGTTCGAAATTTCAAGCAAGCAAATGCCCGTTTCATTGATGCAATAAAAGAACAAATGGAAGCACGGAATAGCAAAATCCTTACTGTGACTATGGCATATTCCAAGGAACACAATAAGGAGTGCTTGCATATGAAAGATATACTCGAAAAAACTGCTAAAGAGTTAAATTGGGATATTCAAGTCGATATAAATTACACTAATTTTTCTCTTATACCTCATATGGGTCCGGACTTCTATGAAATAGGCTATGTGGTTGGCACTTGAAGAAGTAGCCGGAAGGCCGTATGATTAAAATGTATTACCCAAACATCTGAATTAGAATTAAATCTTGTAATAATAACCCCGTTATAATAAATTGTGCGGGGTTATTTTATAAGGTACAGTTATAAAATAAGTTAAAACACAGAAGGGAAAACATGACTTACAATTCTATTGTCTTAGTTAAGCAAGTTCCTGATACTGCAAATATTTCCGGTGACGTAATGAAACCGGATGGAACCGTTAATAGAGCAAAATTGCCGGCAATTTTTAATCCGGAAGACAAAGTTGCTTTGGAACTTGCATTACAGGTAAAAGATCAATATGGCGGAAAAGTAACGGCTGTTACAATGGGACCACCCAAAGCTGCAGAGCTTTTAAAAGAATGCCTATATATGGGGGCCGACGATGTTGTCTTAGTAACAGACCACAAATTTGCCGGAGCAGATACACTTGCAACTTCTTATGTATTGAATAAAGTTATTGAGAAAATTGGCAACTATGATATCGTTTTTGCCGGAAGACAAGCTATAGATGGTGATACCGCTCAAGTGGGACCACAGACAGCAGAAAAACTAGGGCTACCACAAATAACATATGCTGAAAAGATACTTGAATTGAACAATGGAAAAATCAAAGTTCAAAGATTGATCGATGGTGGATATGAAATATTGGTATCAAAATTACCAGCTCTTTTAACGGTGGTTAAAGAGGCATCAGTCCCACGCCCTTTTGGTGCAAAGCGTGTCATGGCATTTAAAAACTATATTCCTCGACAACTTACCACAAAAGATCTGGATGTGGATCTTGATCGTTGTGGTCTTAACGGTTCACCAACCAAAGTTCATAACATAGAATCTGTAGTTCTTTCTGCCGGGGATCATGAAAATGTTGATCCTACAAAAGAAGGCTTAGGGCAACTAATTGATAAACTAATGAACGATCATATTTTTGGATAAAATTATTATGAATAAATTACCTCATGAAATTTGGGTCTATATTGAGAAAAAGCAAAACCGTATAGCTGATGTCAGTTTGGAACTTCTGTCAAAAGGAAGAAAGCTGGCGGATAAATTGAATGGAACACTGAAATCCGTCATTATTGGCGATGATCTTGAAGGTTTGGCAAAAGAAACATTTTATTACGGTGCGGAAGAAGCTATCGTGGTTGAACATACCGATCTGAAAGAATATAAAACGATGCCTTATAGCAGGGTCTTTAGTGAATTGGTAAAAAAGCACCAGCCGCGTATCGTCCTTTTTGGGGCAACTTTTGTAGGTAGAGATATTGCTCCGCGTGTTGCCTCAAATACATTAAGCGGATTAACTGCGGATTGTACGGATCTTCAAATTTCCAATGTAAGCTATATGAAGAAGGAATATCCGAAATTGCTATTGCAAATACGCCCTGCATTTGGCGGTAATATTGTCGCAACAATTATTACACCGGATAATCCTGTTCAAATGGCTTCTGTTCGTGAAGGTGTAATGCAGATGGTTCGTCTGGCTAAACCTGTAAATGGAAAAATAAGCAAAGTACCCTATCGGGCAGAAGAGATCGATAAAGTAATTGAGATCATTGAGCGTCATCAAGAAGAATGCAAAGTAAATCTTAAGTGTGCACCGATCATTGTTGCCGGTGGATATGGTATGGGTTCAAAAGAGAATTTCAAATTGCTTAAAGAATTAGCAGATCTGATCGGTGGTGAGCTTGCAGGAAGCAGAGCGGCAGTAGATGCCGGTTTTGTTGAGCATGAACGTCAGGTGGGACAAACCGGAGTGACCGTGCGTCCTAAACTTTATATTGCCGCAGGTATTTCCGGAGCTATTCAACATAGGGCCGGCATGGATGAATCCAATAAAATAATTGCAATAAACAGTGATCCGGATGCTCCGATATTTGGAGTTTGTCACTATAAAATATTAGGCAATGTAATGGATATAATTCCTGCCTTAATTGAAGCTTATAAAAATAAATTGAAGTAGGGGAGATCATGCCGAATTTTTTTACAGACAATAAAGACCTCGTTTTTCAATTGGAAAATATGGATCTGAAATATATAACAGAACTTACTGAAAATGATTATAAAGATGCGAATGAATTTGATTATGCTCCAAAAGATTACCAGGATGCAAAAGATAATTACGTAAAAGTACTTGAGATCGTAGGAGACCTGGCAGCCAATATCATAGCTCCCCTTGCCGCAGAAGTGGATGAAGAGGGTGCCCAATTTGATAAAGGTATTGTCACCTATGCCAAGGGCACACAAGAAGCACTTAAGCGATTGTCACAAGCTGATCTGATGGGCTTTACTTTACCAAGAAAGTATGGCGGATTGAATATGCCTATGACCGTATATACCATGTCCATCGAAATGATATCCAGAGCTGATGCATCATTGATGAACTTGTATGGTTTACAGGATATTGGTGAGACGATCAATAAATTCGGAAGTGAGGAACAAAAAGCAGAGTTTTTACCTCAATTTTCGAATGGAAATGCAACCGGTGCCATGGTGTTAACCGAACCGGATGCGGGCTCCGATCTTCAAGCCGTGAATTTAAAAGCTTATCAAGATGATGACGGCAACTGGAAATTGAATGGAGTTAAACGTTTTATTACAAATGGTAGCGGTAATATCCTCCTGGTTTTGGCTCGATCCGAACCCGGTACGATCGACGGACGAGGTTTAAGTATGTTCGTTTGCTACGGTGACGATACGGTTGTAATTAGGCGAATAGAACATAAGTTAGGAATTCACGGTTCCCCTACTTGTGAGATGCAATTCAATGACACGCCATGTCAGTTGGTGGGTAAGCGAAAAATGGGTCTGATCAAATATGTAATGGATTTGATGAACGGGGCGAGATTGGGAGTATCAGCTCAGGCAATGGGTATATCGCAAGCTGCCTATGAAGAAGCTTTATCGTATGCCAAGGCAAGAGAACAATTCGGTAAAGCTATTTACGAGATACCAGTCGTCAAGAATTTGCTTGTTGACATGAAAACCACTGTTGAAACAAATAGATCACTACTGTATGCTACGGCACAGTCTGTTGATTTACGTGACAAACTTGTTGAACGTATTGAACATCTTAAAACCGAAGGTAAACCAGCTTCAGAAGAAATGGCATTACAGAAAAAGTATAATAGGATCGCGGCCATGCTAACACCCATGTGTAAATTTATTTTGACGGAATCTGCCAACAAAATCACGTATGACTCCTTACAGATTCACGGCGGAACAGGCTATATGAAAGAATTTAACGTTGAACGACTGGCTCGAGATGCGCGTATTACTAACATTTATGAAGGTACAAGTCAATTACAAATAGTCGCGGCGATCGGCGGTGTTGTCAATGATCTTTATGCAGATGTGTTTGATGAACATGAGAACAATGATTACCACGGTCTTTTAGCTGAACTAGCCTTACACTTAAAAGAGATCCGAGAAAATTTTAAGGATTGTCTTGAATTTATACAGGAAAAGAAAGATAAAAATTTCAAAGATGGCGTTTCAAAAGATCTTGTAGAAATGTACAGTTATTTGATCACAGGTTACCTGTTATTGGATGAAGCTGAAAAGAATGATAGAAAAGCTCTGGTAGCCGAGCGTTATATCTTAAGATCTTTAGCCGCATGTAAAGAGAATGTAAAAACGATCAACTTAGAGATATTTTCTGATCACGAAAAAGCCGATGAGATTTTGAAGTAATGATAAAAATTCTTATATGTAAATAATATATTGAAAAGCCTCTTCCTTAGAGGTCTTTTCTACCCTTATGAAATCTCGGCATATATAAAAATCATAGTATTAAATTAATATTTTGTTTATACTTTATGGCAAATCAGGAGGAAGCGAGAATGAAGATCATAATTGACAGCACTTGTCAACTCGAGCCCGAACGCATAAAAGAACTTGGTCTTACCATTATTGATATGCCTATCTATATGAATGGAGAAGAATATCCGCAAACTTGGGATATGCCCAACTGGCGAGAAGAAAAAGAAAAATTCATTTCGTTAATGCGTGATAAGAACAATAAAATAACCACAGTCGGTGCAAGCGAAACTCAATTCATTGAAGCTTTTGAAAAACATAAAGACGAAGAGATCTTGTTGATCACTCAGGCTTTAAGAAATACACAAGCGACTGCCGATGCTCTTCATGCAGCTCTCAAGAACCATCCTGAATACGATGTAAAAGCTTTTGATAGCAGAAGTCTTGTCAGTGGTGTTGGAGTTCAACTTCTTGCATTGCTGAATGAAACAAAAGGAAAAAATCCTACTCGTGATGAATGTTTTGATATTCTTGAAAAGAATTGTCAGAATGCACATGTCATGGGTGCACTTTATGATCTATTTTACCTTCATCGTGGTGGTCGTGTTGGACTCGCTCAAGCGATCATGGGAACTGCGATCGGTATTATGCCTTTACTATCTGCTGTACCCGGTTCGGGTGAGATCAAAGCCATGGGCAAAGCACGGAATTACAAGCAAGCCTGTGCACGTTTTTTATTGACGATCACAGGACAAATGGAAGAAAAAAACAGCAAGAAACTTACCTTGGCCATGTCCTATGTGGGCGGCCACGATAAAGAATGTTTATACATGAAGAAGTTGCTCGAAAAAGCAGCAGCAGAAAATGGATGGGACCTCTATTTTGAACTTAACTATTCCAACTTTGCACATATGCCGCATCTTGGCCCTGATTATTTTGAAATGGGCTATGTTATTGGAACATAATTGAAAAAGAAAAATGTATGAAAATCACTAAATTTATATTGGCCCTCGAAGGGGGGCTCGACTATTTTAAAGCAAATTATCACACCATCGACAACCTAAATGTTTTCCCTGTGCCGGACGGCGATACCGGGGTGAACATGTTGTTGACATTTCAACCTGCAATAGAAGCAATAAATGAAAACCAGAACAGGGATTATGAATCGATCCTGAAAACATTGAAAAATGTTTGCACGATGAACAGTCGGGGAAATTCCGGATTTATTCTATCTCGATTTATTACTGGCTTTTCAGATGTTATCCTTAAATATGGTGATATTACTCCGGAGATCATGACTGAAGGTTTTTTTCATGGTCACTTTGTTTCAAAGACATCTGTTTCAACTCCCCGCGAAGGGACAATGCTTTCTGTTTTTGAAGCTATAGCAAAAGCTATGAAAGAATCCAAGTCTGAATCCATGGAGGATCATTTCAACACAGCTGTAGCTGCCGGTATGGAAGAAGTATTTTTATCTCCAGAAAAACTTCCGGTACTTAAAAAGGCCGGTGTGGTCGATTCCGGTGCCTTGGGTTTTGTTTTTATTCTTGAAGGTATGAAACGTCGCTTGGCCGGTAAAGACATCAAAATAGAGAATGAAGCCGAATATCGCTTCGAACCCGATGAAGATTCAAATCTTGAAGAATTGATGGAGATCAGCCATCGTTATTGTACCGAATTGACTATCCGTAGAAATGGGTGTAAGGTCAAAGATAATCTTGAAGCATATCTAAATAATATCGGTGATAGTGTTGCTTTTCTTGTAAATGATGATATAGTCAAATTGCATGTTCATACCAATACGCCTGATGAGGTTATTGAAGAATTATCAACATATGGGGTGATCGAAAACAAGAAAATAGAGGATATGCAAAAACAGATCGAAGAAGAATTTGCCCGTTTTAAGCATGAAAATGAGATCGGTGTGTTGGCTCTTGTTCCCGGTGAAGGTTTTCGCAGTATTTTACATGACTTTGAACCTGATCTTGATGTACTTGTATACGGTAAAAATCTACCCAGAACCGGCGATATATTAAATCATATCAACCAGATGCCCTATGAAGTTATTATTGTGTTGGCTAATGATAAGAATATTATTCCCGCAGTTCAATTAGTTAAAAATGAAACCGCAAAACATATAGAGATCTTTCCAAGCAAGAATGTGATCCAGGGTGTAGCCGCCATTATGGGTTTTGTCAAGAACCTCACCTGGGAAGAGAATCTTTCACAAATGACTTCATCCATGGACCTGGTTGAAAGTATCAGTGTCTATAAGAGCATTAAAGATTCCAAGTTTGCCGGGATCAAGATTCCCGTAAACCATTACTTCGCAGTTATGAATGGAAACGTTATTGCCGTAGATGAAAAATTTGATCCTGTCGTGCTCTCTTCTGTTCGTGGTGCGGATCCGGATGAACGAATGACAGTTTCTTTTTACTATAATGACAATGTAAAATCTGAAGATCTTAAACCTATAACAGCTAAACTGGAAGAAGAATTTGAAGATCTTGAGTTTGAGACTCGCTATGGCGGTCAGCATACAGCCTTATTACTTATAGGCTTAGAATAAAAAATCAAGAATGGAGAATATGATGTTTTATCTGGTGTTGGTATCCGGTTTGATACTGGGCTACCTTTCAGGGTCTGTTAGCTATGCCCGTATTTTTGCACGCATAGGCAAAGACGTAGATATTACAGCCATTGGAAATGGTAATCCCGGAACATCCAATGTCATGCGCGAAGTAGGGAAGTTTTGGGGTACACTGACTTTGTTGGGAGATTCTCTAAAAGGATCCTTGATCATGATTCTCTATAGTTGGTTATTTTTATCCTCCGACCCAGTCATTGCCATTACTCAACCTTTTGCCGGTGCTGGATTTATTGGAATTTTACTGATCGGTATAGCTGCGATCTATGGACATGGTTTCCCGATATTTTATGGCTTTAAAGGAGGCGGTTCTATAGGTGTGCTCTTTGGCTGTTGGTTTTATCTTATCTATCCGCAATTCATAATTAATATTGTGATCGCCTATATCATTGTTAAACTTGTTTTTCCAAAACAAAAGTATCCTATGGGGCGTATGACACCCTTTGTCTTTTTATTCACCACTCCTTTTACCATGCTGGCGGAAAGTTTGTTCATAAAAGAATGGCATCCACTTCATGCCGGTTCATCGGTTTTTGAGCATATTGGCTGGGGAAATCATTTTGTACTTTTTGATGGTAATGGTTGGATAATAATTGCTGGTATTTTACTTTATAGTATTGCCGTTATACCAACGAATTTTAAAATGCTGAAGACGAAAGAAATTCTTGCGGAGAGTGACAAGTGACCAGTAATCGGTAATCGGTGATCGGTTAGCCAAAACCACCAAGGTCTGTCATCTTGAGTGAAGTTCCGTCCCGAAATATCGGGATCGGGACGCAGTCGAAAGATCTCAAATTACTCAGAAATATAAAATGCCTGTTATCCTACTTTGCTTAATCTCAAAATTAGAAATATTTTTACCAAAATATTTTATGAATAAGATTTCCCTGATAAAACCATATATCATTTCATCATATTTTGTAATTTGAGATTTCTCCACTTCGGTCGAGATGACAGGCAAGTCCGGGATGACATGTTTTATTTTGTTGTGGATATTGACGCGATTATGCACATTCGCACTCTCCTGCCCTCGTACCCTCATAAGAGAAAAGACCTGCCAGTTCGTCAGCTGATAATGGTCTTTTTCACTTACCCCATCTTGCGTAATTGTCAATTGTCCTTTCTCAATTATCCATTGATTCAAAAAAGCCCCATCCAAACGAACGGGACTTTTTATATATTCACCAAAATTAATTAATGATCTATTATTTTACTTTCATTTCAGTAGAGAGATGGCAATACCATGTAAAGTACAATCCAACGCTCAGGTCAGCGAAGATCAAGCCGAGCCACAAGGCCTGACTCCATGATTTGAACACGAGGTTCATCATGAACATGAAGAGACATAATTGCCATGGAACGGCAAGAATCGTGGAAATAATATCGCGACGATTTTCTTTTCTGATGGCAAGCCGGGTTTCTTCCGGAACACCTTTCTTGAATCTGCCCCAAAAACCAAAGGGGCGTGTAACGTTATAGAAGTTCTGTGTTGTTTTATCGTCTGTAGGTTCGGTTGCCAGAGTTCCGATAATAATACCAAGTAGTGACATCAAAGAAGCTATAAGGAAAGCATAGTATTCAGGTGCAAGTGCATCGGGAATAATACCTACTTTCATGAATACTTTCCACAGAATAGCTGTTACCATACCACTGGCAACACCGATGGCATAACCATAGCCGTTCACGCGATGCCAATACCAACGAACCAATTGCGGGATCAGTAGTCCGGCACCTAGCCCCATGGTGATCCATGACCAGATCTCGTTAATATTTTTAATGAATACGGTCAAGACAAGTCCGGTAACAACGATAAGTATCGAAGCTCCATAACTGTGTCTCATCAGCTTTTTATGATCAGCATCAGGATTGATATATTTCTGATAGATATCTTTTACCCAGTAGGCGGCACCTGCATTGACGGTTGAATCAAAAGTTGACATAGCCGCCGCCATTAGTCCTGCAATGAGGAAGCCTTTAATACCGATCGGTAAAGCGGCCACCACGGTAGGTAATACCATTTCCGGATCAGTGATCTGAGAACCGAGAGAAATACCCCAAATCGCTAGAGCTGCAATGAAGGGCCAGCGGAAAGAAAGTAATCCGGTCCAGAATAAGGACAAGAGACCGGCTTCTTTATCGTTTTTAGCTGCGTAATAGCGTTGGATCATATAGTTACCGGTTCCGCCTGAACCTTCAAGGATAACCTTGAACATGTAGAACATGACCAATACGCCGAATACATTATACATAGAGTAGTCTGATTCGACCGGGATGTTCATGCGCCATTGAGGCGCCAAGCTTACCTACTCTTTCAGAGTTGTTCCCATTTGCATAAAGCCACCATCTTTCAATGGAAGCGCGACAGAAAATTCATCCGGGAACTGTATACCCAGCGCTCGGATCACAATATATATAATAGCTAGAAAGATCAATATTCCCTGGAATACATCAGTCCAAATAACACCGTAAAGTCCAGACGCCAACGTATAGATCATCGCAATGGCGATCAAAATAAAGGCCGCCCAGAATTCTGTACCTATGACAATATTTCCAATATGAATATTCCATAAATCCGGTATGCCGAGGAAAGTATCCAGAAACTTACCGCCACCAATGGCGAAGTAAGTGATCATTGCAATAGTGAAAATGATGGAAGTTATTGCCTGTATCAATCGTGCCGTATCACCTTGATGGTTATCGCCAAAACGCAGGCTCATCCATTCGGCAACGGTCATAACTTTAGAACGACGATTCCATTTACCCATATAGATCATGAGGAACGCCATGATAAGTGTAACACTACCGCGGATCTCAATATAGAATCCTTTTGCACCTATGGCATAAACCAAGGCAACAATGATCATGGTTCCACTGATATCTAGGTTGGAAGACATTCCGGAAGCACCCAATGCTCACCAAGGGAGGCTCCGGTTGCCGAGAAAGTAAGAATCAATGCCTTCTTTTGCTTTTTTCTGCATTAACAATCCGACCACAACCATTGCGGTCAAATAAATTCCGACTATAACATAGTCCACAGCATGTATATCGATCTCCTTATAAAAATCGTGTAATTTATCCCATTCCTATGTATTGAAAACACATCATAGCAATGTGGATCAATGCTTTATCAATATTACTCCGGACGATGGCTTTAATGTGATATAATTCAATACACGATCATCCGTGTAAGGATATGTAGAAAATAAATATGACCACATGCCATCCGGTAGATTATAAAAAGCCACTTTATCTTTTGAACCATTTACCATAACGATCAGCTCATTATCACTGTCATTTTTAGGCAATATACGATAACCTATGCCAAATTCACTATCTGCAAAGAAAGGTTCAATTTCATCTCGCGACGCTTTCCTTAATTGCGGGTAAACCTGACGTAGTCTGAAAACCGATGAATAAAAATCAACGAGTTCCTGATTTTGCTTGGCTATTT
>CAYTLV010000006.1:22645-24070 GCA_964438445.1 uncultured bacterium
ACAAAATCACCAAAGGACTCATCATCATGTGATTCAAGATAATTGACGGCATGTTTTGCATCAAGATATTGACCGCCATCATCTTGCAATGAACCAAGAAGAAAACGTGAAACATTTCCTCGGGAGACACCTTCATCCCAGTTGCCGAAAATAAATCCGGGACGAGAATGAGGATTTTGACCCTTAATTCCGTTGCGGAATCTGTCATTCCATGCTGCCCAATTCAAGGTAGAAAAGTGTTCGGGATTATATTTACCGCCACCCCAAGGCTCGGCAATGATCACAACATTAGGATTGACCTTTTTTGCTTCCTTGATAATAGCTTTTAATGTTTCATCATCTATCATAGCTCCAAGATCAAATCGAAAACCATCAATATGATATTCTTTCATCCAATATAGAACGCTTTCGACGATCATTTTTTTTGCCATTGAACGTTCGGTTTTAAAATCATTGCCACATCCACTTGCTGAAATAAAATCCTGATTTTCATCTAAACGATAATAGTATTTTTTATCGATCATCTTAAAAGGATTTGGATCATAGGTGCTTGTATGGTTATAAACTACATCCATTAGAACCGCAATACCGGCCCGATGTAATGATTTTACCAATGTTTTGAATTCTTCTACGCTTTTACCTTTATCATCAATGTAAGCATCAGCAATCATATTTCCTTTTGAACCGTAATAGTTTTCCGGAGCAAAAAAGAAGGTACTCATGTAGCCCCAATGATTACGGGCATAGGCATTCCATGAATTAAAAAGAGCGGTTGACGTATCGCGATAGGGGATCTCAATATTAGCAAAATCATGCAGGGGAAGGAATTCGATGGCATTGACGCCAAGCTTCTTTATATAACTGATTTTTTCAATCGCTGCCAGATATGTTCCAGGAGCATCAGTTCCAGCAGAGGGATGTGCCGTAAGATCGCGTACATGTGCTTCGTAAATGATCAGGTCCCGGGGATCTTTAGGCTTTACCCAAGTATCGCCTTCCCAGTCAAAATTATTTTTATAAATGAAACTTCGTGCGTTTACCTTGTAATTGTTTTGCGTAGATACAGACTTTGAATAAGGATCAGGGATCAGAATATTCTGATTAAAAATATCACCCTTGCCATTTTCTGCAGAAATATAATAACCGTAGTATTTATTCCACAAGCGCTTATTGGTTGAAAATTCCCATACACCATCTTCATCTCTCAGCATGTTATAATTAGCATAAGCTAGACCTTTTGCAGACTTAAAGAGTGCAAGTTCAACCATATTGGCACGAGGAGCGAAAATACGGAAAATGAAACGTCCATTTTCAAAAGACAATCCCATTGTTTTGTCTGAATATAATTGATCAAACTGTGATTCCGGAAACGCAGGCACGGGCTTTACAGGTTGAGCGGCATTTTCCTGAAATGCACATTGAAAA
>CAYTLV010000007.1:0-9943 GCA_964438445.1 uncultured bacterium
GATTTCCCTTAAGGATCCTTGTAGACGACAAGGTTGATAGGTCACAGATGTAATCACAGTAATGTGTTTAGTCGAGTGATACTAATTATCCGTTAGATTTAAAACGTATATTTAAATTCAATATTATTGGTAGCCGCGTAAATTTGTTGTAGCATCATTTGTCCACCAACTATTTATATAAGACTTTTTCCGGGCGACAATATCGCTGGGGAGACACCTCTTCCCATTTCGAACAGAGAAGTTAAGCCCAGCAGAGCCGATGGTACTGCACTGGCAACGGTGTGGGAGAGTAGGACATCGCCGGAAACCATTTAACCCCGCCAATCGGCGGGGTTACTTTTTTCTGGAAATTTATTTTTTCATTAGAACAAAAGGTGTAAATTCCTTCATGAAACTGGATGTAAAACAATTATTTGAAGATCAACCATCACTTTACGATCTTATTAGGAAGATCGGTGGGGTTGCAGATACATCCGGTATTCAAGCCTACATCGTAGGCGGTCTTGTTCGCGATCTTCTTATCGGTAAAAAAAACAAAGATATTGATATTGTCGTTGTAGGCGATGGACTTGTTTTTGCTGATGAAGTTTCAAAAGCCCTTAATGCTTTTCCTGTTGTAAAATTCAAAGAATTTGGTACAGCTATGATCCCGCTTGAAGAGATGGAGCTTGAGATCGTTTCTGCCAGAAAAGAGGTTTATCAAACCCATTCGCGTAATCCTAAAGTAAAATTCACTGATTTGGATGAAGATCTTAAAAGACGTGATTTTACTATCAATACTATGGCTCTTTCTATTAATGTTGATACTTTTGGTGATTTTATAGATCCTTTTAATGGCTTAAAAGATATTAAACACGAATTGATTATTACACCTCTTGACCCAAAAGAGACCTTTTTTGAAGATCCACTACGAATGCTACGTGCAATCCGCTTTGCTTCGCAACTGGGATTCAATATTGATGAAAATACTTTTTTAGCGATTAAAACATACGCAGATAGAATTAATATTATTTCAAAAGAACGAATTCGTGACGAATTTCTAAAAATATTAATGAGTTCTAAACCGTCCTTTGGTATTAAACTGCTTCATGAGTCCACTTTGCTCGGATATCTGTTTCCTGAGATCATAGAATTAAAAGGAATCGAAAGCCACGGTGTTTATAAGCATAAAGACGTATATTTACATACACTTAAGGTACTTGATAATGTAGCGAAGTTTGATGCCGATATTAATCTGAGATTGGCAGCGCTTTATCATGATATAGCAAAACCACGTACGAAACGCTTTTACGATGGAATAGGGTGGACATTTCATGGCCACGAAGAACTCGGCGCTCGAATGTTTGAACGCTATGCAAAAAAACTAAGACTATCCACAAAAGATATTAAAAAAATAGAAAAACTTATACGCCTCCATCTTCGTCCTATTGCTGTTGCAAAGGAAGAAGTTACTGATAGTGCTATTAGAAGGCTTATTGTCGAAGCCGGTGAAAATATTGATGATTTAATGATACTTTGCAGAGCTGATATAACATCAAAAAATAAAGATAGAGTGCAACGTTATCTCAAAAATTTTGAATTAGTTGAACAAAGAATAAGTGAAGTTGAAGAGAAAGATGCCCTGCGAAATTTCCAATCTCCATTTGATGGCAAAGAAATTATGAAAATGTTTGCTTTGGAACCGGGTCCATACGTTGGAAAAATCAAGCATTTTGTTGAAGAAGCAATATTAGAGGGTGAAATTGAGAACACTCATGATGCTGCAAGTAAATTTATTGAAAAAAATAAAGAAAAACTCATAGACTTATATCTAAAAAACCATTAAATTGCAGACTATTAATAAGAAGGGGAATTTATGGATAATACAAATAGGAATTTGAACAACAATAATGTTCAAAATTTTAATGTTAAAGAAGAAAATGAGTTGAATTTAAGATATCTGGTTCAAGTAGTAATGCAGCGTATTCATGTTGTTATCATCATGTTTTTGTTGATATTTATTGGGACGATCCTTTATACGGTCAATCAATCAAAGGTGTACAGATCAGAAACTCAGATATTGATTGAAAATGGTGTTGCAGCTGGAGGAGTTTTTGAACAAATGACACCATTTATCAATAATGATATGGTGATCAATAATGAAATTCAGATCATAACATCCAGAACTATAGCTGAACGTACGATTAATAGCTTACTTGTTGAATATTCCTTAGATTCCCTTTATATATTTGATCGTGGTCTTTTACTGGAAAATCAGTCGTTTTCTACGAAATTTAAAAAACAATTGAAGAAAATGTTCAGTAGAGAAGAAAAAGAAGTATTAACACTAGATAAAAAAAGAAAAAATTATATAGATCGTTTATTGGATGATTTAGAGGTTGAACCTGTTCGTGAAACTCAAACGATCAATATCTCTATTGAAAGTTATGATCCTGATGAAGCTGCTATTATTATAAATGAATTAGTTACGCAGTATTATGCAAATGATCTTGAAAGGGTCAGTAACGCAGCAGGTAAAGTGAGGAATTTCCTTGAAATTCAAATTAATGATGTTGAACCCAAACTTGCGGCAATAGAAGGACGACTAAGTGATTTTCTTGAAAAAGAAGGTGTCGTTGATCTCGATGAAAATGCTAAACAGTTAATCCAGAAATCTGCAGAGTTTGAAGCACAACTTTTTACAGCAAGAGCAGAACTGAATATCACAAACGTTCAACTGACCTATTTGAAAGGTCAGCTTACTAAAAAACAAGTGCAGGTATTGGACGTCAGATTGCAAATAGCCAATCCTTACATTCTCCGCTTACGTGAAGAGATTGCTGCAGGTGAACAGGAGTTACTCAATAAAGATCCTTTTGATAGCAATGTTATAGCATCAAAGCGAGATCTCGAGAACAAAAAAAAGATTTTGGAAGAAAAGACCTTAATGTTGATCCAAGCTGGATATTTGCCTGGAGCAATTGATCCTTTGTCGGTAAATCAGTTAATTCTTAGTCAAATTGTTGATCTTGAGGGTCAGAAAGTAAGTTTTGAGTCAAAAGCGGTTGAATATGGTAAATTAAATGATTACTACAATGGTTTGATCGAAGAGATCCCTTCAGCCAGTATCTCATATATTCGTTTAGAACGTGAGCGCCAAACTCACGAGCGAATATATCTTTTAATGAAAGAACGTTATGAAGAAGCCCGTATTCAGGAAGCGTCACAAATATCAAATGTTTATATTATTGATGAAGCGGTCCCAAAATATTTGCCGATCAAACCTAAAACAAAACTAAATATTCTTCTAGGATTTGTGTTTGGACTGGCCGCGGGTATTGGTATAATCCTTTTACGTGAATTCATGGATAATTCAATCAGAAGTAAAGAAGATCTAGAACGCTTGGGTCTTACAGTTCTTGGTATCATTCCTTCAATGTCCATTGATAAAGCCAAGAAAGTGCTTGATAAGAAATATTCAAGTAATGATGACTTTAGAAACCGTTTGATCTCTCACTTTAAACCTCGTTCACCAATTTCCGAATCTTTCCGTTCCTTAAGAACGAATTTGGAATTATCAGTTCCAGATAAGACATTATCAGCTCTTGTTGTAACATCAGCCGGAGCATCTGAAGGTAAATCTACCGTCATTTCAAACTTGGCTATTGCATATGCTCAGTTCGGTATGAAGGTTCTTTTGGTGGATGGTGATATGCGTAAACCAACTATCCATAAGATGTTTTCAACACCCAAGAAACCGGGTCTTGCAAACATGATAACCAAGCGCTCTAAAATGGACGAATCAATTTTTAAAACGGAAATTGATAATCTTTATGTTATGCCGGCCGGAAGTCTTCCGCCTAATCCATCAGAGTTATTAGGCTCAAAAGCTATGAAAGAATTGTTTGCGCAATTACGTAAACAGTTTGATAAGATATTCTTCGATGCTCCACCTCTTATGGCAGTTACCGATGCAGCTCTACTCGGCTCAATGACCGATGGTGTACTTCTAGTTGCCCGTGCAGGTGAGGCTCAGAAAGAAGTTGTTGTTCACTTGCAGCAGGAAATGAAGAATACCAAGATCACCATTGCCGGTACAGTATTGAACGATGTTAATCCGAAAAACACTTCAAGTGGCTACTACTATTACTATCAGAGATACTACTTTGATAAATACTACGGTGAGAACACAAAATAACGATTTGAACTAAAACAGCCCAGTCATCAGAATTGGGCTGTATTCTTTATAATTGATTAAGCAAGACAGGAACAAGGGAACTATGTCAACATCTAAAACAAAAAAAGACTGGCTTGGTACAACCTATGAGGCATTTTGCCAAAAAGGTGGAGAACGCCCGGAAGTATTCAAAACAACGTCAGGGGCAAAGATCGACCCTCTATACACTCCAGACGATCTAAATAATAATTACAATGATGAAATAGGTTACCCGGGTGAATATCCCTATACAAGGGGTGTTTATCCTACGATGTATCGTGGGCGATATTGGACTATGCGTCAATACGCGGGTTTTGGAGATGCAAAACAATCTAATGAACGGTATAAATACTTGCTTGAAAATGGTCAAACAGGTTTATCGGTTGCATTTGATCTACCTACTCAAATAGGCTATGATTCAAACGATCCGATCTGTGATGGTGAAATTGGGAAAGTGGGCGTAGCAATTGATTCATTGGAAGATATGGAAGTCCTGTTTGATCAGATACCACTTGATAAAGTTTCAACCAGTATGACCATTAATGCTCCGGCATCAGTTTTACTTGCAATGTATATGGTTGTTGCGGAAAAACAGGGTGTAAGTTCAGATAAATTGACCGGCACGATCCAAAATGATATTTTGAAAGAATATATTGCTCGCGGGACTTATATATTTCCGCCAAAAGCATCTATGAGACTTGTGACGGATACCTTTGAATATTGCTCAAAGCAATTACCTAAATGGAATACCATCTCAATATCAGGATATCATATTCGCGAAGCCGGTTCGACGGCAGCTCAAGAGATAGGATTTACACTTGCTGATGGAATTGCCTATACAGAAGCAGCTCTGAAGGCAGGAATGGATGTTGACGTCTTTGCCGGTCGCTTATCATTCTTTTTTAATGCTCACAATAATCTTTTTGAAGAAGTTGCAAAATTTCGTGCCGCACGCCGTCTATGGGCAAAGATCATGGTAGAGCGTTTTGACGCTAAGAAAGCAAAATCCCATATGCTACGTTTTCACACTCAAACAGGGGGCTCAACTTTGACTGCTCAGCAGCCGGATAATAATATTGTTCGTGTAGCAATTCAGGCTTTATCAGCTGTTTTGGGTGGAACTCAAAGTCTGCATACCAACAGTAAAGAAGAAGCTTTTGCTTTGCCTGCCGAAGAATCTGTCCGTATCGCTTTACGTACTCAGCAAGTTATTGCATATGAAAGTGGCGTTACTCAAACAATAGATCCTCTTGCAGGGTCATATTTTGTTGAAGCACTCACTGATAAATTAGAAGCTGAAGCACAAGCATATATAGAAAAGATCGATGAGCTTGGCGGTATGACCATGGCCATCGAGCAAGGCTATGTCCAGCGTGAGATACAACGTGAAGCATATCGCACACAAAAAGAGATTGAAAATAATGAATGTGTTATCGTTGGACTAAATAAATTTTCGATTAAAGAAGATGCCCCTAAGAACCTCTTGCGTGTTGATAGAAGAATACAAAAGGAGCAAATCAAACGAATCGAGGGCTTAAAATCACGTCGCGATAACAATGAAGTAAAGAAAAGCCTTGAAGAACTGAAAATAGCATGTCAAGGAAATGAAAACCTTATGCCCTATATTGTTGCTTCAGTTCGGGTTTATGCAACTCTCGGTGAGATATGCAATGTGATGCGGGATATCTTTGGCGAATATAAAGAAAATATTGTGGTGTAGGAGAAAGAAAAAACATGGTTAAAAAAATATCACATATCGGTATAGCGGTTGAATCTCTTGAAGAACAGATTCCGTATTATCGTGATGTCTTGGGATTGAAATTCGTGGCAATTGAAACTGTAGAAGATCAAATGGTAAGAGTTGCTTTTTTTGATGTTGGCGATACTCGCATTGAATTACTTGAAGCGACAGATGAAAATAGTCCAATAGCAAAATTTATTGCAAGAAAAGGTCAGGGTGTTCATCACATGGCTTATCAAGTTGACGATTGTAAAATGGCAATTAATCAAATGGATGGAAAAGGGATGCGATTGATAGATACGGAGCCCAGACTGGGAGCCGGAGGACATAAGATCGCATTTTTACACCCAAAATCAACTTTCGGAATATTAACTGAACTTACAGAAGAACATGAGTAATTGGGTAATAGGAGAGAATATGAATGAATTGAAGCATTTGCAGGAAATGCGCAGAGAATCTCACTTGGGTGGTGGTAGAGAGCGGATAGAAAAACAGCATGAAAAAGGAAAAATGACGGCAAGAGAGAGAATCAAAGAATTGCTTGATCATGATTCATTTGAAGAATTTGATACATTTGTAAAACATCGTTGTACAGATTTTGAAATGGATAAAAAACATTTCCTGGGAGATGGTGTTGTTACCGGTTGCGGTACGATAGATGGTCGTTTGGTTTATGTCTTTGCTCAGGATTTCACAGTTTTTGGTGGGAGTTTGAGTGAAACAGTTGCCGCTAAGATCGTAAAAGTGCAAGATATGGCCATGAAAATGGGTGCACCAATTATTGGATTAAATGACTCGGGCGGTGCTCGTATTCAAGAAGGTGTTCTTGCTCTTAGTGGTTATGGCGATATATTTCAAAAAAATGTTGAAGCATCAGGTGTTATTCCTCAAATATCGGGTATTTTAGGTCCCTGTGCAGGTGGTGCCGTTTATAGTCCTGCAATAACGGATTTTGTAGTAATGGCTGAAAATACATCCTATATGTTCATAACAGGACCTAAGGTCGTGGAAGCTGTTACAAACGAGAAGGTTAGCGAAGAACAATTAGGTGGTGCAATGGTCCATGCGGCTAAGTCCGGCGTTGCTCATTTCGCTGCTGCAGATGAGAAAGAGGCCATACAATTGATACGGAAGCTAATTTCCTTCATGCCCTCGAATAATATGGAAGAAACACCTCTTCATAGTACAAGCGATAAGATTAATCGTCATTCAGATATTTTAAATGATATTATACCAGAATCACCCAATTTACCTTATGATATGAAAGAGATCATTTATGAACTTGTTGATGATCAGGAATTTCTTGAAGTTTCAAGACATTATGCTCCGAATATTATAATTGGATATGGTCGTTTAAACGGTAGAAGTGTTGGTATTGTAGCAAATCAGCCCAGTTACCTTGCGGGTGTTCTTGATATTAAAGCAAGTATTAAAGCAGCAAGATTTGTTCGCTTTTGTGATGCTTTCAATATTCCGCTGCTAACACTTGTAGATGTACCGGGATTTCTTCCGGGTACAGCACAGGAATACGGTGGTATTATTAACCATGGTGCTAAACTGATCTATGCTTATGCAGAAGCAACTGTGCCTAAAGTGACGGTCATTACAAGAAAATCCTACGGAGGGGCATATATTGTGATGAGTAGTAAACACCTTAGAGGTGATATCAATTATGCATGTCCTAAAGGTGAAATTGCTGTAATGGGTGCGGATGGTGCCGTCAATGTGCTCTATAGAAAAGAATTGAAAGATGACAAAGACGGTTCGCGCAAAAAAGAGCTTTTAAACGAGTATAGAAATAAATTTGCTAATCCTTATGTAGCCGCGGAACATGGTTATATTGATGATGTTATTGAGCCTAAAAATACTCGTTTTAGAATTATTCGCGCATTCGAAATGCTTGCGACAAAACGCCTGAATAATCCAATGAAAAAACACGGGAATATACCTTTGTAAGGGGAGTCTATGAAGAAGTATTTATTTGCCCTTTTATTAACGGTTTCACCCTTACTGATATTTGCAGTGGGTATACCCGATGAAAATAAGAAAATGATCTTAACGATCACCGCAGTTGGTATTGTAATCGTATTACTGGCTTTAACCGTTGTTTCCGTCAGTGTGACGTTAATGTCAAAAGGCATAAATCTGTCAGAGAATAGAGACAGTAAAAAAGTTAAAAAGATAAAAAAATCAATTATGTCAGATGATGATGATCGAGCTATTGCAATTGCAGTTGCCTTACATCTTGAAAAAATTGCTTTGAATGAAGAAGAGAAGGCGATCTTGACAATTCAAAAAGTCATAAAGCCTTTTTCAGGTTGGAATAATAAAGCGCATGGAATGCGTACAGCAAGATTTAGAAACATATAGGTGAAGAATGAAATCATATAAAATAAAGGTCAACAACAAAGATTATAAAGTTGATATTGAATCAATTACCGATAATAAAGCAGATGTATTGTGTAACGAAAAAAGATATGAAGTGATCTTTGAAGAATCTTCTGTACCGACAAAAACTCCTGTTCTAGCTAGAAAAGCGGCTGTTCCAATGGCAGATACTGCCAAAACACATAGTAGAGCAGATCACGCAGAAGCAAATGTGATCAAGGCACCTATTCCAGGATTGATCACGGGAGTTCTTGTTAATGAGGGTGATAAAGTCACGGGTGGCGATATTGTAGCTAAAATGGAAGCTATGAAGATGGAGAACAATATTTTGGCGTCTTCAGATGGAATAATTAAGCATGTTGAGATAAAGGTTGGTGATTCCGTGCTTGAAGGTGATGTGTTGATGGATATGGAGGATGCATGAACATTTTAAATGATTTTATTTCATATTCAGGATTTGCAAATGTAACATGGGGTCATATTGTTATGATCCTTCTTGGTTGTGTATTGATGTATCTTGGAATTGCAAAATCATATGAACCACTCTTACTTGTTCCCATCGGTTTTGGGATATTAATGGGTAATATCCCGTTCATGCAAGATGCTGGCATGCAATTAGGGATCTACGAAGATGGATCTGTATTGAATTACTTATATTTTGGTGTGATCAAGGGTATTTACCCACCTCTTATCTTTTTGGGAATAGGTGCCATGACGGATTTTTCTGCACTTCTGTCCAACCCCAAAATGGTTCTACTGGGAGCAGCAGCTCAAATAGGTATTTTTCTCACATTTTTGGGTGCAAGTTGGTTGGGTTTTACTCCCATGGAAGCGGGAGCCATTGGTATTATTGGTGGAGCTGATGGACCGACGGCTATTTTTCTTTCTTCTCGATTAGCACCTCATTTAATGGGTGTGATTGCTATTTCTGCATACTCTTATATGGCCTTAGTGCCAATTCTTCAGCCACCTGTTATGAAACTATTGACGACTAAGAAAGAACGCGTAATAAAAATGAAGCCGGTACGAAATGTACCCAAAGTGGAAAAAGTGCTTTTTCCGATCATTGGTTTCCTGTTAACTGCCTTTATAGCGCCGACAGCCCTACCGCTTTTAGGAATGTTATTTTTTGGTAACTTATTAAAAGAATCGGGTGTAACGGATCGTTTAGCCGATACAGCAAAGAACGGGTTGATTAATACAGTGACTATTTTATTGGGATTGACCGTGGGCGCTTCAACTCAAGCAACCACATTCTTAACATGGCAAGCTGTTGGTATTTTCGCTTTAGGTGCACTTTCTTTTATTGTAGCTACCGCAGGTGGCGTCATTTTTGCAAAAATTATGAACCTTTTCCTTAAAAAAGGGAATAAGATCAATCCGCTGTGTGGTGCTGCCGGTGTAAGTGCGGTACCCGATTCAGCTCGCGTGGTGCAGCATGTTGGATTGCAATATGATAAAACAAATTATTTGTTAATGCATGCTATGGGTCCAAATGTTGCGGGAGTTATTGGCTCTGCGGTTGGTGCCGGTATTCTATTGGCAGTTTTGGGTTAAAGGAAAATTATGTGCCGATTAGTAGATATACATAACCATATTATCTTTAATGTGGATGATGG
>CAYTLV010000007.1:10043-23620 GCA_964438445.1 uncultured bacterium
AATTGGCATCCTGAAGGGTATAAAGAAGTATTTTATGAATTGATACAAAACGGTATCACTCCGATCCTTGCACATCCGGCACGATATAGCTATTTTTGGGAAATCGTTGATGATATTATCGACCTGGTAAAAATGGGTGCTTTGATACAGATCAATGCCGGTAGTTTACTGGGCTATCAGGGAACACAAGCACGGTTTCTGTCTGAAATGCTCTTACGTGAAGGATTGGCACATGTGATTGCTAGTGATGCACACAGAGCAACACGTACGATCGGTTTTAATATGCCAAGAGCAGCAGAAACCTTTAAAGTGAAATATCCCCATATTGATTTTGAGGCCTTGACTTCAGTAAATCCATGGAAAATAGTTCAAGGTGAAACATTAAATATCGATGACGAGCCATGTTATAAATTTGACAAGAAGAAGCAATATAAACTTTGGAAACGATTTTACTTTATACATGATGTCTTAGGCATAGACAACAAAACAAAGAAAAAACGAAAAAAAATAACGCGCTATATTTAGGTATTTCATGAAAATAAAACAACATGTGTCACATTCTGTTTTTCAGGAAAATACCTACTTTCTATCTAAGAATGATCAGGTATTGATCATTGATCCCGGTGATGATCCAAGCTTGTTAATAGATCAAATTAATAAAAATAATTATAAAATCCAGGCGGTATTGGCAACGCATGGCCATTTAGATCATATTATTGCCGCCGCTGAGATTTGTAAGAAATATTCCTGTCCTTTTATTATGAGCAAAAATGATCAGGAAATTGTGAATAAACTAGAGCTTACTTGTACAGGTTTTGGAGTGAAATACTTTGGAACTCCTAAAATAGATAAAGATATAGCTAATGAGAGTGAACTGCAGATCGGTGAATTTTCATTGAAAATATTTCATACTCCCGGACATACAGAAGGGGGTGTTTGCTTTTTAATTGAGAATATTCTCTTTAGTGGAGATACACTATTTCATCGTTCGGTGGGGAGAACGGATCTTCCCGGTGGTGATCTCGGGAAATTATTGCGTTCTATTAAAGATGTTCTATATGTCTTACCGGATGAAACAATCGTTTATCCCGGACACATGGATGCAACAACAATTGGTGAAGAAAAGAAACATAATCCTTTTGTTATATTATAAATGAATTAGGAGCTGTTTATGGACAAAATTCTGGTCATAGGTGCAGGTGGACAAATAGGTACGGAATTGACGACATACTTGAGAAAAGAGTATGGAGATAAAAATGTGATTGCTTCAGATATTAGGGCAACGCTTCATGATGATCTGATGGAAAGCGGTCCCTTTATTCGAATGGATGCTATGGATAGTCGTCAGGTATACCAGGTCATTCAAAAAGAAAAGGTCAACCAAGTCTACTTTTTAGCAGCTATACTTTCAGCCGTTTGTGAAAAAAACCCTGAAATGGCTTGGGATATAAATATGGGCACTATGAACTCTGTTCTGCGTGTTGCAGAGGAATTGAAATTCAAGATGTTTGTTCCCAGTTCTATTGGCGCGTTTGGAAGAACAACTCCAAAAGATAAAACTAAACAAGAAACTATTCAACGACCTAACAGTATTTATGGTGTAACAAAAGTGGCTGCCGAACTTCTTTGTGACTATTATCATGATAGATATGGCATAGATGTTCGTGGCGTGCGCTATCCCGGAATTATTTCAAATGTAGTTCCACCGGGCGGGGGAACTACAGATTACGCTGTGGATATTTACCACAAAGCTTTGAAATTTAACAAATACACTTGTTATCTTAAAGAAGATACATATCTTGATATGATGTATATGCCCGATGCTGTAAAAGCAGCAGTAACTTTGATGGAGGCTGAACATGATTCTCTTAGATATCATAATTCATACAATATAAGCTCTATGAGTTTTTCACCCAAGATACAGGCTGACGAAATTAAAAAACATTTACCGAATTTTAAGATTGATTACAAAGTAGATCCCGTTAGACAAAGTATTGCCGATTCCTGGCCGAACTCTATGGATGATTCAGCTGCAAGAGAGGATTGGGGATGGAAGCCGAACTATAATCTTGAAAGTATGACAAATGATATGATAAAAGTTCTAAGTGAACGTTTTGCACGGAGAAAAAAAGATGAAGAAACTAAATAGAGCATTAGCGGAATATACTCAAAACCTTTTAGATTCAGGCAGAGCAAAAGGTAAAGAACAGATCGTAACAAAAGTGATCAGATCTCATAAACTAAATGGACCACGATATCTTTTAGAGGGGTCCGAGATTGAATATATTAAAATGAATAGCAATTCTTATCTTGGATTGAGCATGCATCCGGAAGTAGTGGAAGCGGAAGAAAATGCAACCCGTAATTTTGGTGTAGGACCCGGGGCTGTTCGCTTTATCAGTGGAAGTTATAAAGAACATATTGATCTCGAAAAAACATTGGCAAAATTTCATACTCGTGAAGCAGCTATGATCTTTTCATCGGCCTATGTCACCAGTTTAGGTGTGATCTCATCTTTAACAACAGATGAAACTGTAGTAATTTCTGATGCACTAAACCATAATTGCATTATCAATGCCATGCGGATGTCACGTCCGGCTGTTAAAATGATCTACGCTCATAATAATGTAGAAGATCTCGAACAAAAGCTGAAGAAAGCAGTTGGTAAAGGCAAACGCTGTATCGTGATCACTGACGGTATATTTAGCATGAGAGGTGATCATTCACCCCTTGATAAGATAAAAGCTTGCTGTGAGGCTTCTGAGGGCGATTTTGAGGAAGGTGTAGCACTTATCGTGGATGATTCACATGGTGTGGGTGCATGTGGTATTAATGGCAGAGGTACGGAAGAATTAACAAATGCAAGAGCTGATGTATTAATTGGAACGCTAGGTAAAGCTTTCGGTGTCAATGGGGGATATGTAACCGGAAGTCATGAATTGATCAACTTTTTACGCGAATCTGCTTCTACCTATATCTATTCAAACCCTATTACCGTATCCGAATCGGCAGCAGCAAAAAAAAGTATAGAGATATGTGATAGTTATGAAGGCAAAGAACGACTTAAACATTTAAAAGATATGACAACCCGTTTCAGAGATGGCTTGACCAATTTGGGCTTGGAAACCATTCCCGGAGAGCATCCCGTTGTTCCGCTAATGGTGCGCGACACACAGAGGACTGCGGATATTGTCCTACATTTGAGAGATAACGGTGTTCTGGCAACCGGATTAAATTTTCCAGTCGTACCTAAGGGTGAAGAAGAGATCCGTTTTCAGGTTTGCGCTGATCATACGGTAGCAGATATTGATCGGGTCCTTGACGTATTAAAACAATTTTCGGAGTAAATAATATATGATACAGATAGTGGATAAGTACATTAAAGAATACTATAAGGATAACTATAAACAGGTGCGTAACGAAGCACGTCTGGCTTTAAAAACATTGATAGCAAGAAACGGAAAGGGAAATGATTTTCTGGGTTGGCTTGATTTACCGGATCAAACGCCTGCACATCTTGAACATCTAAAAGAAATTGCAGAAGAAATACATCAATCGGGTGATCTCTTGGTATGTATTGGCATTGGTGGCTCTTACCTCGGAAGTAAAGCCTTTATCCATGCTCTTTACGGAGAAAACTATCGGGTAAAATTTATTGGACATCATTTATCGCCACTTGAGCTACATGATCTATTGAATGAACTGGAAGAAAAAGATTTCTATATTAATGTTATTTCTAAATCCGGTACAACAATTGAGCCGGGTGTTACTTTTCGGATTCTTAGAGAATTTGCCGAGAAAAAATATGGAGAGGATGCTAATCGTCGTATCATTGCAACGACAGATGCAAAAGAAGGTGCTTTGCGAGAATTAACTCGACAAAAAGGATATCGAAGCTTTATTATCCCTGATGATGTCGGTGGTAGATTCTCTGTGCTAACACCGGTAGGCTTATTACCTATCCTTGCTACGGGAGCGGACATGGGCCAGATTATCCGCGGCGCAGGATCCGGCTTTAAATTTGCTTTAACTGATGATGAGGATAATCCTGCTTTAAATTATGTGACCAGTAGAAATCTATGTTATCGTAATGGTAAGGCAATTGAGATCATGGCTTCCATGGAGCCTCGCTTACATTATTTGTCTGAATGGTGGAAACAGCTTTTTGGCGAGAGCGAAGGAAAAGAGGGCAAGGGTATTTTTCCCGCTTCGGTTGATTTTACAACCGATCTGCATAGTATGGGACAATGGATCCAAGATGGAGTGCGTAATATTTTCGAGACCTTTCTTGTTATTGATCATTATCAAAAAGATATTATTATTCCTGCCGACGATGCTAATTTGGATAAATTAAATTATCTTGCCGGTAAAAAAATGAGCGAAGTTAATCAAAAAGCATATAAGGGGACAAAACACGCCCATGAAGATGGGGGTGTTCCGACTATGGTTATTCATTTTGATTATCTTGACGAAGAACATTTGGCAAAACTTTGTGTTATTCTTGAGGTGTCTGTCGCGATCTCGGGTTATATGCTGGGAGTTAATCCTTTTGATCAGCCGGGTGTAGAAACCTATAAGAAAAATATGTTTGCTTTACTTGGCAAGCCGGGAGTCTAAATGAAAAGATCGATAAAAATATTACTTATCTGTGTTTTGACCTTAGGAATACTATTTGCATCTGATATTATAGAGATCGCGCCCTACCCATGGCTCAAAGTAAGTTATGCCGGTGAAGCTAAAGTATTCAATACAAGTTGCGAAAAACTGGCTTACGAAGATCCTTTTTATCATGCGCAAGGCGATACTTCCTCGTATATCAAAGTGATGGAATATGTACCAAATGAAAGTGATAATGATCTGTACTCCATCCTTTTCTCTATTGGAGAAAGCGGAGATTCCCGTTATGAATTTTATCTTGAAGGAGAATTTCAGACGCCGGCTTTCATTTTGCATACTGATCATTTGGATTTTCTTGGGGATGGCATTCTTGTTGCACGCGGTTCCATGAATCAAATGTTTATGCGGAGTCGGAAATACAAAATATCAAATGCTAAGATTAAAGAATTAAAGCAACCATTTTATGCCGTAGATATACAGAGCGAAGCAACAAAAGATTTTGATATATATATGACAAAGCGACTGGTCAAAGTGGCGGATCATATTGCTAAAGGTGATAAAATTTCAGTCCTGGTGGCGGAATTTAAAGCTGAATATGCTTATTATCTTGTGTGCTCAGAATTTGGATTAACAGGTTGGGTAAAAATCAAACAAGGTCTTTGGGTGGATGAAACACCTATTAGAGATCTATACTATCATGGAGACTAATGAGTCATTTTGAAATTATTATGCTGATCTGCTTCGGGGCGGCATGGCCGTTCTCGATCTTCCGTTCATGGAAATCTCATTCCACCAAGGGAAAAAGTCTTCTTTTTATGATCATTGTTATGATCGGTTATATTGCCGGAGTACTACATAAATTAGTATTTGATCATGATCTTGTTATATATCTTTACGCTCTTAATTTCTTTATGGTAGCTGTAGACGTAGCTCTTTATTTGCGCAATCGTGCCGGTGAAAAGAAAAGCGAAAAGACAGAAACATAAAAATATTACAGACATAAGTTGTTGTCTAATATGATCTTAGGGGAATGTTAGATAAAAAATTATCATATTTCTAAAAAAATGATTACATTATAACAGTTAACAAGGATAATCATATGGATATGGATACTCATAATGTAGAAGAACTTGAAGCTCAGTTAAAAGCTTATCAAGATGAACGTGAACGTATCAAGCAATTGATGGGACTGATTGGCGGTTCTAGTGATGCTAAACGTGATAAGATCGTGAACTGGGTATTTATTGTGTTGATTATCCTGTTGTTTACTTTTGATATTGCCAGACATTTCCTGCATTGGGAAAATATTCCTCTCCCTCCCTTATTCTCTATTGAAATAGGTGTTCTGCTTGTTTCGATCAAGATCATTTGGATGATCAATCGACAATCTAAGGTAGATCACTTTCAATTCTGGATACTCAATTCCATCGAATTTCGTATCAATAATCTCTCTCGACAAGTAAATGAAGTGCAGAGTTATATTGAAAATGGCGAAATAGAAGAGAAAAAAGAGAAATAATTAAAGAAAATCGTTTTAATCATTAACACACATTTGTGTGCTCATGTGTTCATATTTAACTTATTTGGATGTGTGCCATAAATAAACGTCAATTAAATCTAGTGGATGTATTCTGTATATCAACCGGAGCGATGATATCTTCAGGTATTTTCGTGCTTCCGGGACTGGCCTATGCACAATCCGGTCCGGCGATGATACTTGCATATATGTTAGCAGCGATTTTAGTTATTCCGAGTATGTTAGCAAAGGCGGAACTGGCCACAGCCATGCCAAAAGCGGGTGGCATCTATTTTTATATCGATCGAAGTCTTGGTCCATGGTTGGGTATTTTCGGGGGCTTTGCAAACTGGTTTTCTCTCAGCTTTAAGTCTGCATTTGCTTTAGTAGGTATGGGTGCCTTTGCCGTATTGCTTTATCCGAATATCAATATTAATCAGGTAAAGGTCATAGCGGTCATTATATGTCTGATTTTTGCACTTACGAACATATTAAGTGTTAAAGTCACGGGAAGAATTCAAGTCGTTCTTGTGTTTCTTTTGCTTGCCATTTTAACCATATACATTGGACGAGGTTTCATTTCAACACATCCTGAGAACTATCGTCCTTTCATGCCAATGGGGTTTTCCTCAATCATAGCAACATCCGGATTGGTTTTTGTTTCTTTTGGCGGTTTAACAAAAATTGCCAGTATTGCAGAAGAGATAGAAAATCCCGGAAGAAATATTCCTTTGGGAATGATCTTGTCTTTTTCTGTTGTCACGTTGGTCTACTTACTTGCAATTGGTGTCACTATCGGGATCGTCCCTGCCGAAGAATTGCGAAATTCAGCAATTCCTCTATCTCTTGGAGCTGAGCACATACTGGGTAAGCCGGGTGTTATTGCTTTAAGCATTGCAGCAGTCATGGCTTTTATTACTACTGCAAATTCCGGTATTCTGGCAGCATCACGAACTCCCATGGCAATGAGCAGAGATCAATTACTTCCTAAAATATTTGCTAGAATAAATCCAAAATCTAAAACCCCGGTTGTATCTATTATTTTCACAACAGCTTTTATGATCATTGTGATCGTGTTCCTGAATATTGAAAATCTAGTAAAAACAGCATCAACCCTGAAGATACTTCTTTTTATGATGAACAATATCTCAGTTATTATTATGCGAGAAAGTAAAATACAAAATTATCGTCCAAAGTTTAAGGTACCTCTATATCCATATTTACCGGCTTTAGCAATTATCTCATACGTTTTTCTTCTCGTAAAAATGGGATGGATACCTCTTCTGATTTCTTTGCTGTTTTTTGTGCTGGGTATAATTATTTATTTTGTTTATGCCAGAAAAAAAATTGACCGGACATCAGCTCTTATGCATATCATTGAAAGGATCTCAGCAAAAGAATTGAAAAGCACCAGTCTTGAAGATGAATTACGTCAAATAGTCATCATACGTGATGAGATCATTGAAGATCGTTTTGATAAACTTATCAAGAATTGTGATATACTTGATGTTGAGGGAAACCCTGAAATAGATACACTTATTAAAAGTATTTCCATTCTTTTTGAAAAGCGTTGTAAAGTTTCAAAGAATGAGCTTGTTAAAGAATTTAGGGATAGAGAAGCACAATCCAGTACAATCATTAAACCGGGATTGGCTATCCCTCATATTATTATTCCGGGTAAGAAGTGTTTTGGTATTATTCCGGTGAGATGCAAAGAAGGTATTCGTTTTCCTGAAACTGAAGAACTGGTTCATACGATGTTTGTGTTGATCGGAACCTTGGATGAACGCTCATATCACCTACGTGCACTGATGGCTATAGCCAATCTCGTACAAGAAAATGATTTCAATAAAAGATGGATGTCAGCAAGAAATAAAGAAGAACTTCGTGACGTTATATTATTATCTAATAGAAAAAGAGAGAGTTAGGTCCCAAAATATCGGTCACCGAAATCACCCAAGCCCGGGACAATATATTTTTTTTCATTCAAATGATCGTCAATAGCTGTGGTATAGATATTTACATCGGGGTGTTCTTTATTGATGCGTTTTATACCTTCAGGAGCTGTTACAATACAAGCGATGGATATGCGTTTTGCCCCTTTTTCCTTAAGACGGGAAATAGTATCAATGACTGAGCCGCCTGAAGCGAGCATAGGATCAAGAATGAGAACCAGTTTTTTATCAATATTAGTTGGGAATTTTTGATAATATTCACGAGCTATTGCTGTTTTCTCATCTCGTTCCAAACCAATGAAACCCACAGGTGTCCATGGAAGGAAATCCCGAGCGGGGACAAGCATGGAGATACCGGCACGCAGAACAGGTACAAAAACCATGGCACGATAGATCTCATAGCCTTGTGTTTTCATAATAGGTGTATCGATCATCTTTTTATTTAGCTTACAAGCTTTACTGGCTTCCATGATGATGATTTGTGAAACAATAGCTGTATGCCGACGGAATGTTTCGGTATCCGTATTCTTGTCACGTAAAATGGTCAGAGAATGCTTGGCGAGGGGGTGGTCAATTAATTGAACATTTTGCATTGCATCCCTTTCATGCTATGATTATACGATTGGGCTCATCTTTCGAAAAAAGTTGACTGTCTCCGTCACAGCTTCAATGGTCTGGTCAATATCTTCTTCCGTGGTTTCACGGCTTAACGAAAATCTAATAGAACTATGTGCGATCTCAGGATCAACTTCGAGAGCAGTGATTACATAACTGGGCTCAAGTAAACCGGTTGAACATGCCGATCCGGTAGATACCGCAATACCATGCATGTCCAGACGAAGTAAAATAGATTCACCTTCAATATTCATGAAAGATATATTCGTGATATTATATGTTCGATGTAAAGGGTCACCGTTCACTATAACATGGTCAAGGTTTTGCTTGATCCCGTTCTCAAGTCGGTCTCTCAATTTTCCTATACGTGCTTCATTTTCATTCATTTCCAATTTAGCTTGGCGTATCGCTTCACCTAGGGCAATAATACCCAGAGTGTTCTCTGTTCCGGCACGCATAGAGTTTTCCTGGTGACCACCAGTGATCAATGGACAAATATTCTTTGCTGTTTTTCTTTTAAAAAGAATACCTATCCCTTTAGGTGCATAGATCTTATGTCCGGACATGGAAAGGAAGTCTACAGGTAGCTTTTGCAGGTCAATAGGAATTTTACCTACTGCTTGTACGGCGTCCGTATGCATGGGAATATTATGTTTCTTGGCTATTTCAGCAATTTCTTGTATAGGTTGTATGGTACCGATCTCATTATTGACATACATGATGGAAATCATCATGGTATTCGGTCGGATAGCTGCTTCTACATCTGCAGGATCGATCAAGCCTTTATGATTAACTTTGATATGGGTGACTTCGACATGTTGATTTTCCAGACATTTCAATGTGTTTAAAATGGAAGGATGCTCAATATTAGATGTAATGATATGTCCGCGATTTTCGCTGCAGAAAGCACAACAAATGGTCGCACTTTTCAATACGGTATTGTTCGCTTCTGATGCGCCGGCGGTAAAAATTATTTCGTCCGGACTGCAATTAAAGAATTCGGCAATGTCCTTTCGACTTTCCTCAAGCATTGCACGGACTTGACGTCCGCTGGAGTGCATAGAGCTGGGGTTTCCAAAAAGATCAAGGGCATCAATAATAACTTCTTTTACTTTTGGATGCAGGGGAGTGGTTGCGCTGTTATCTAAATAGATCATAGGCCACCTTATTTTTTATTTCCTGTATAGATCTCTTCGGTATAGTATTTACCAACGTAGAAATCTACCAGTGTTTTTGCAGTATCAATACATTTTCCACAAGACGTTCCAAGTTTGGTTCGTTCCTGTAGAGTTTTTAGGTCCTTAACACCTTCAAGGACTTCCATACGGATATCATCTTCAGTAACATTCATACAATTGCAAATGATACGAGATTTATCATCATCAGGAATACGATCTTCCTGACCTGTTCGTTTAAAATGATCTTTGATCGCTTCTCTAAGCGCTTTGTCTCCAAGGACCGAACAGTGGATTTTGTTTGCAGGCAATCCACCTAATTCATCAATGATCATTTCCGGTGTCAGTTTCCAAGCTTCATCCAGTGACATGCCGCCATCTCTGGTTACCATCACGCTTAAAATGGAAGTGGATCCAATGGCGCTTGCGCAACCAAATGTCTGCCATTTTAAGTCTGCAATACGATCGTCTTTAACTTTAATAAAGATCTTCATCATATCACCGCAGGCAGGTGAGCCTACATAGCCCATACCATCTGCGTTATATTCTTTTTCATCTATTTCAAGTATATTTTTAGGGTGAAAGAAGTGCTCTTTAACCTTATCTGAGTAGTTCCAATTTGCTCCGTCCATGACCATTTCCTTTTTTTGGCTTGTACGTTCGACTAATTTGAAACATATGATTTATTTTGATTGGATTAAAGAAAAAAATGTGGAATAAGTGAAGAATTGACAAACAATTATGCAGAATAATAATTTATAGACTTTGAGAAGATTATGTTATTTTATCGTCACTCATTACTCGTCACTTTTTCGGATAACCCACAGTTTGGCATAGGATAATGGATTGTTGTTTGCTTAATCCCATTGCCTTATGAAGCTTATCTGAATTATACCATCCTCGAACAACTGTACCTAAGCCTTCCGATGTGCAAAATAAATAAACATTCTGGGAGATAAAACCCACATTGGCATAACTTGATGTGGCTGTAGATTGTTTTTTAGTATCGGCAACGAAGATAAGATTTAATGGAGCCAAACCTACAAAAGGCTGCTTACCTGTCGTTGCTCTAAGATCTTCGGTTTTAATCAATTCCAGAATATGCTTTTCGGCATTGTATTGATAAAGACCTTTTTCCAGAGCAAGGTAAATTGATATTTCTTGTTTGTTCATGGATGAAGGTGCCGTCCGCTTTTTGAGCTCGTCCCGATTATATCCCCAGGCAGCCCAAAGAAGATTCGAAAGCATTTGATCAGGAAGTTCTGTCTCGGCAAATGAACGACTGCTATGTCGTTGATTTAATGCTTCCATTAATGGCATTCCGCCTTCTTTTTGCGCGACAGGCAAGATAATCGTTTCTTTCACATTCTGTGCAATTGCTCGTTTAGGGGATAGGAAGGAAAACATAATAACTCCGATCAATAAAATGGGTAATATTTTTTTCACTTTAACCTCCATTGTTAATTTAAAAACCTATGTTAAAGGCTTCTTAATCGCAATATACAGATGTATTGCTGAATATCTCAAAGAAAGTTTTAAGTACATACTTAGAGTACTTGTGTTCGTACAGCTCTGTATTTGCATCCAAACCATAAAATATTTGCTTTTCGATAAGTCCTAGAATAAAAGGGTCGTTTGGGAAAATATCTATGATGTTTGAAAACTGGAGTTTAGTGATTTTCTTTTTTGACAATTCGTTTTTAAGGTAATTTAGCCAGCGTGAAAGACGGAATAATGTGATGAGGTCCAGTTCATTTAATAAGTTATCTGCTGGCCAGAATCGTGTTAAACGAGCATCTTTACAGTTTTCCGGAATATTGGGAACGGGTATTTTTATTCCGGGAATGTAATAAAATGGAGATATACCCAGGATCAGAGGTAGCTCGCTTAGGATCGCCATGGTTTTCAGGATCTCTTCAAGTCCTTGTTGAGGAAGTCCGGCAATAAAATGTCCCATGACCTTCAACCCTTTTTCGGCAGCATATCGGGAAATATATTTAAAATGTTCAATATTCGTATTGCGGTGAAGACGTTTTAGTTGTTCTTCAGAACCGGTAGCAATTGAAAGGTTCAAAAGCTTCATTTCGCTTTTTACGAGCAGGTCAATGATCTCTTCATCCAAGTGTTCCGCGGAAAGTCCGTTCATGGCATAAAGTTTGATCTTGTCTCTAAATCTTTGGGATATTTGGGTGAGAAGATCAACACAATGTTGACGTTTAAATGTGAAGTTATCATCTTCTATATCAAAGGCACGAATACCACGGTCAAAAGCATCTTGCATCTCTCTGATGATCATCTCAATAGGTTTTAGTCGCAGAGGAGAACCAAATGTGCGGGAAACGGAGCAAAATCGACATCCCATAGGACAGCCCCTAGATGTAGATAACATGATCGCGGGTTCACCGGCAATACGGTATTTTTCTACAGGTAGAAGATCGGCATTGGGTTTAATATCAAATGAAGAAATTAATGGGTTATCATTCCATTTTCTTCTTTTAGGATTCCACTTACCAAGTATGTTATCAGATATTTCTCCATTTTCAAGTATGGATTGCGCATATTGCCGGAAAGCTTTTTCACCTTCACCCATAATGCAGTGATCAATATCTGGACATTGGGTGAATAGTGCATGTTCCGGCCCGACATTTTGTCCGCCGACAATCACGCGGGAATTTGGTGAAACTGATTTAATAATGCTCGCCAGTTTGATGACTTCTTGGGAGTATGTATAGAAATTTGATGAGATGGCACAAAGATCATAATGTTCTTCACCGAAATATTGCTTGATAAATTCCCAACTTGCTCCCCAGTGATAATAAGTGTGAAATACCGAGATAGGAGAACGGTCATAGGGGATATAAGGTTTGATGGCGTTAAAAGTGGATGGGACCTGAATGGTCTGACGTCCGTGACCCGTAAGAAAATCAATAATATTGATTTCAACAGGCAGGTTTTTAATAGCTCCTGCCAAATATGTTAACCCAAGAGGATAGGTTCTCTGAACTGTTGAATAGAAATCTTCGATGGGAGCTTGTATGAGTGCAATACGCATGAGGGAATTTACTTGGAAAAGATTTCATTCACAAAATCTAAATCGTGTATGTAGAGACGCAAGATTTTGCGTCTCTACATCTCATTGACGAATATTTCTGTTTCACTCAGCATGAAAATTGATTAATTTTCATTCTTGGGGATTAATAACATCGAATACACAGGAGTTCATTATGTTATCAACCGTACTTTGGGCAGTATTTTTCCTTGCTTGCCCTGCTTTCATCTTATGGATTTGTTCTAGAAACAAATTTTTAGACAGTGTTGGCGCCATTGTACTATGTTATGGTGTTGGCTTGCTGATTGGAAACATAGGAGTTTTCCCAGAGAATATTATTGAGGTGCAAGACGTATTTAATATGTTGGTTATTCCACTTGCTTTGCCTTTGATCTTTTTTTCTTTGAATCTTAAAAAATGGGGAAAACAAGAAGGGATGTCGGCTAAATACTTTGGGGGAGCCCTTGTATCTGTTATTTTAGCTTCTTTTATTTCCTACATGTTTTTCCAAGCGAAATTGGGTGAAGAGGCTTACAAGATGTCTGGTATGCTTATTGGTTGTTATAGTGGTGGTACACCTAATTTAGCATCTATCGGATCCGCTTTACAAATATCTCAGACAAATTATATAGCGGTACATACTTCAGACG
>CAYTLV010000008.1:0-22725 GCA_964438445.1 uncultured bacterium
TAAATTCACGCTAATACAGGAGACAAAATGAGTAAAAAGAAAAATAATAATTACAACACACCTTGGCGTAAATCAGCGTCCGCCATATATAAAAAAGCAGTAGACGGTAGAATCTATGGCACTTTTGAAGTCGAAATGGATCCGGTTTTAGATTATATCAAAAGAAACAAGGAAAAAGGCACACGTATTACGATCACTCAGATCGCGATGGCAGCCATCGGCAGAGCTATTGCTATCGATATTCCGGATGTGAATGTTTACATTAAACGCGGTAATGTAATTAAACGCGATAATGTTGGAGTTTTTACTGCTGTTATGAAGAGTGGAAGCAGTGAAATGGGCGGTTTTGTACTTCGTAACATTGAAGACAAGGGTATTTTTGATATTACCAAAGAAATGGATGAACGAGTTGCAAAATCAAAACAAGCCAATCATGAAGAAGGCGCAACGCAGTCCAAAAACATTCTTGCTTCTTTGGGTTGGCCATTACGTAATTGGGTCTATAATTTTGTGCATTGGTGGCACATTATTCTTGGTAAAGAATTAAAAGCAATGAATATCTCACATGATAGTTTCGGTTCGGCTATGGTGACGAATATTGGACATCATGATCTGCAATTTGGTTTTCCGGCTTTATTGCCGATTGCCAATATTCCGTTTATTATAGCTTTAGGTAAGATCGAAGACAAACCGGTGGTGCGCGATGGTGAGATCGTGATCCGAAAGATTATGCCGACGGCAGCGACGCTCGATCATCGTATTTTTGATGGTTCACAGGGTGGCCTTTTAGCGGCAGCAGTGCGCAGATATCTTCTTGATCCGGCATGTTTGGAAATTCCGGCAGCAGAGATTTTGAAGAAGCAGGAAGAAGAAAAATAGATTTAATCCTGATAATTATGAGGGCGTATTTATACGCCCTTTTTTTATATCAATAAGGAATTGTCATCCTGAACGCAGTGAAGGATCTATTCATGATTCGGGGTTATGCAACATGAATAGATCTTTCCCCGATCCCGATGCTTCGGGACGGGGCTCAAGATGACAGGTTTGGTTGTTTTTTATTATTTATCTCTCTGAATTATCAATTGTCAATTGTATAGCTTCCATCAGTTTTTTTCTCAAAAAACTTTGGAAAAATATTCAACAGCAATAAAGCCAGACCAATACCGATGCAATTGGCGATCCAATCGTCCAGTCCGGACGAGCGACCGGGTGAAAATCCTTGAAGTATTTCTGAAACTCCACCATGGATCAAAGCGATGATCAGTGACCAGCGTCGGTTGAACCATCGCTGCCAATTTCCTTCCCGAAAGGAAAATATTAACGCAAGTGTGAGAATGAAATATGTGAGAATATGCCAGAATTTATCGACAGAGAATACTTTGTGGACAGGAAGCGAATCACCAGGCAGAAGCAACACGAACATCAACAATGCGGCATAAAAACCAGTTAATATAAAGTAAATAAATGAGCGTTTATTACTCATATTAACACCTCGTCAATTTTTAAAACTTTAGGAATGTGTGCCAGAATATCCGAAGCAGTTACAGATCGGTTACCAAGCAAATCGGCCGCTGCTTGTCCGGCAGAACCGTGGTAATAAACGGCAATAAGGACAGCATCTTCGGGTTTGTGTCCTTGTGCAATGAACGAGGCGATCAGACCGGCAAGCAGATCACCGCTTCCGGCGGTGGCCATGCCGGGTGCGCCGGTAGCGTGTATGAACACGCGACCGGAGGGCAACGCTGTTAGACTGGTACTGCCCTTAAGATGCACAATGGTATTTGTATCAAGCGCCAACTCAAGAGCGTGCTCAATAGGTGCATAAAGCACATCTTCTGTTTTTAACTTCATCAGTCGCGCAAACTCACCTGTATGCGGAGTGATGATCAGATCTGTTTTTTTATTTTTCAATTCTTCTTTAGATAAATGATAAAGCGCGTCTGCATCCATGACGAGCGGAATGCTTGCTTCGTTCAAGAGCGCGCGGACCAGTTTACCCGTCGCGGGCTCTCTACCCATTCCGGGTCCAGCGACTATGGCACGACTTTTCTCCTGAAGCGCAAGGATTTGCGCCAGATCATCGTTTATTAAAATATCTTTATTTTCCCCCGTCGTCACAATTGCTTCTATCATTAGCTTCAGGAGAAAAGGCTTTACTGATTCGGGAATAAATGCACGTACCATGCCCGCGCCACTTTTCAGCGCTGCCAGTGACGCAAGCGTTACCGCACCCGGCATGGCGGCCGAACCACCCACAGACAGCACTTGTCCGGCAGAGTATTTATGGCCCGTCAAAGAAACAGGTTTCAGTATTTTACGAACTAGATCATGATCACAGAGATACATTTCCGGTTCAGCTTTGGCAAGAGAATCTGCAGGATAATCTAGATCAACAAGTTTAAGTTCTCCGGTGTAAGATTTGGCATCTTGCAAAAAATTACCTGATTTATAAAAGCCCATCGTCAGGGTTTTAGTTGCTTGCAAGGCGGGACCAAGTAATTTTCCACTGGTTCCGCTGAGGCCGGAAGGAATATCAACGGCAATGACAGGCTGGTCTTTATGCAGATCTTTCAAACATTGCAATAAATCCTTTAAGTATCCTTCGACAGGTCTGTTAAGTCCCGTTCCAAAAATGGCATCGATCCAACAGCTATTGTCTCGAAGCTTTGAACAGAGTTTTTCAGTGTTTTGAATAGAAATTATATTAATATCCATGTCTTGAAGGGTATTGTAAAAGTGCAGTGCATCGCCCTTGATCTCATTTTCTTCAGCAAAACAAAGAACCTCAATATTTTCAAATCCGGCTTCTTTTAATTTGATCGCAGCTACGTAACCGTCTCCGCCATTATTGCCTTTTCCACAGAATATTTGAACATGATTGAAACTGCTTTTTTTCCAAAGATCATGAGTTGCTTTCGCAACAGCAGTTCCGGCGGCCAGCATTAGTCCAGTTCCACTAATACCTTTAACTTTTATGGCATCATGATCAATCGCTTGAGCACCTTTGGCGGTCACAATCCGTATCATTTTATGTCTCCGGATAATTGATCAACGATATCAAGAATATCCCTAATGCGTGCGATCTCAAAATCGCCACCGTGGTTTTTGGTGTCAAGAATATCTCCATAACGAGCAAAAACCGTTATCATACCAATATTCTTAGCACCGGTCATATCGCGTTCGGCCCAATCGCCGACCATGATGGAGTCCTTAGCCTCAACACCAAGTTTTTCTAATGCAAGTCGAAATGGTTTAGGCGAGGGTTTAAATTCTCCCGTATCACAGTGTGTTACCACCACATCAAAAAGATGATGAAAATTCAGTTGGTATAATCTCAGCCAGGCCTCTCGGCCGGGAGCATCTGAAACAACTGCTAATTTAATGCCCTTTTTTATGAGAGCTATAAGTGTGGCATAAACTCCGGGATAGGGGACAAGCGAAGCTTCGCGGCTACGTTTATAAGCAATAATTGCGGCAGCCAGAAATTTGTGATTTCTTTCACCGTGAAATTCTTGGATCACATCATCAAATACGGTCTGGTATTCCCAGCCCTTTTCTTCATAGATCTCAAAAATGCGATTATAGACGGATTCTTCATCTGCCTCAAGACCAGCTTCCAGCAGGCCTTTTACTCCACCGCGGATTGCCAGTTTTTTCAAACGGGAAAAATCCACAAGCGTATTGTCTAGATCGAAAATAATTGATTTTACCATAGTTAAATATAAGCCTAAATGTACCAACACGCCAAGTTTGTTTTGTTGAGGCAGCAAAACAAATAAATGTTTCTTTCCATGAAATATTGCGTATATTTTATTTAACAGATAAATATAGACCATGAGAGAGATGAAAATAGGAGCCCGATGTGGTAGACTTCAACAAAAGTTTATATCCGATATTTCTGTTAATACTCATGTTGTTTAAAGCTTTTATCTGTCAAAAAAATGAAGTCAAGCTTCACTATCTTGGTCATTCGGCCATTTTTTGGGAATTTTAAAAAAGGCTGTCCGTGCTTTGCGATTACGGCAATAAAAATGCTTATTTATCGTGGAGCTGGATGAATTATTGGTTTTAAGCAATAAATTATTTGAAAAAGGAGGCAGACATGAAAGCACTAAGAATAATTCTTGTTCTTTGCACTGTCGTCTGCATGGCATTTTTATTGGCTGTAGATATTCCCGAGTTGACCCGGCAAGCCGAGAGTGGTGATGCAAATGCACAATTCGATCTTGCCGTTAATTATTACTTTGGAACGGATGTTGAGCAAGACATTACCATAGCATTCATGTGGATGAATAAGGCCGCAAAACAGGGAGAACCTGCGGCTGAGTATAATTTAGCCTATATGTACCAAATGGGGAAAGGAACCGAGATAAATATCGATATAGCCAGAGAATGGTATGAAAAATCAGCTGATCATGAGTACCAAAAGGCGAAATATCCTTTAGGATATATGTATTATAATGGAAATGGAGTAGATCAAGATTTTGAAAAAGCTGTCGCCTTATTCAAGGATGCTGCAGAAAATGGACGGATGCAGGCGCAATTTTCTCTGGCATATATGTATATGCAAGGTGAAGGGGTGGAGAAAAACGAAGAAAAAGCCCTTGCTTGGTTTGAAAAAAGTGCGGAACAGGGAGAAGTGAACGCAAAATACTTTCTTGCGGATCTTTTGTATAAGGCACAAGGGGTTGAAGGTGATACCTTGAGAGCTTTTATGCTATTTAAGGATCTTTCAGAAAATGTTAAAGATAATGAGGCCCAATATTATTTGGCGCTGATGTATTTGAAAGGGCATGGTACGGTTCAAGATCCGGAAAAAGCTTTTTATTGGATGTTGCAAAGCGCAGAATCAGATTTTATTGATGCTCAATACGAATTGGCGGAAATGTACTTTAAAGGTATTGGTGTTGATCAAGATTCTTCTCAAGGCTATCACTGGGAAGAAGAAGCAGAATTAAATGAACTTTTCGAATATTTATGGTAAATTACGTCAATTAATAACGAGGTATAGAAATGAAAAACATGACGAAATGGATTATACTTGTGGTACTAACGGTTTTAATGGCCACAACGGCATTTGCCCATTGTGAAATTCCTTGTGGTATTTATGGAGATGCAACCAGGGTTGAATTGATCAAAGAACACGTAAAAACAGTTGAAAAATCAATGGATATGATTGAGGAATTATCTAAAACTAAGAAAATTGATTACAATCAACTTGTCAGATGGATAAACAATAAAGATGAACATGCTGAAAAAATACAAGATCTGGCGACCCAATATTTTATGTTCCAAAGGATCAAACCAAAGAATGAAGATGATACTCAAGCATATGAAACATATCTTCTTCAATTAGAAAATATGCACAAGGTGACAATCTATGCAATGAAATGTAAGCAAGGGACAGACAAAGAGAATGCCGCAAAAATATTAAAGCATTTGAAAGTCTTTGAAGAAAGTTATTTTGAAAAACACGATCATTAATAAAATGATATAAAAAGCAAAAAGGCTCCAAATGGAGCCTTTTTTATTATAAAGAATTTTTTAGAAACTTAATTCTTTTCCTTGGATCAATCTTTCGCGTTCGGGGTCGATCATCGGGCGCCATCTGGCATCTGCATTACGACCTCTATTGAAGGCGTTAATGGCATTTTGCTTGTCGTCAAGTTTTGCATAAGCAATACCAAGTTCATACCAGCCACCACCAAAATTAGCTTTAGCAGTTGTTGCCTCTTTGGCTGCATCTAAACCTTTTCGATAATCGCCAGTGCGGTTATAAGCTTGTGCAAGAAAGTAGTTTACAATATATTTTTTACTTTTTTGAGGAATTAAACTTTCAGCTACTATTAATTGCTCTATTGCTTCTTTATATCTTTTTTGGTCATTTAATAATTGTCCATAACTTTGTCTTGCAGCTGGGAAATTAGGTGTGAGTTTTATAGATATTTTGAAGTGTTCTTCAGCCTTGTCAAATTTATTTATAGCTACATATGTTTGAGCCAGAGTTGTGTGTGCTTTAGCATAACTAGGGTCAATAGCTATCGAATTTTCAAGAGCTTCTACAGCTTTTTCGTACTGCTGAGTTTTGCGATAGATTGATCCAAGATTATACCAAGCAGAACGATTATTTGGTTTATATGAAAGCCCTTTTACATAATTTTCGATTGCTGCGTTCGTATTACCTGATTTTAATTTAATATAACCAAGGTCCAAATAAGCATCACCGAATTCCGGGCTAATTCTTAGTACTATTTTAATTTTCCGTTCAGCAGTAACCAAATCACCCATTTTGATGGATTTGCGCGCTTCCTTTAAAATGTTTCCAGCAAGGAAGTCCTTTGCCTTGGCATATTTTTCAACAGAAGGGGCAAGAATGCTGGCTTTGTCAAAATTATCACGGGCAGCATCGTAATCTTCTTCCTGGATAACAACAAAACCTAAGCGATAGTAGATCTCTGCAACAGAAGGATTTTTTTCGATGAGTTCATTATAAATGCGTTTTGCCGCTTCATAATTTGCGCCATCTACTTCTCGTTGAGCATCTTTCACCTGATTAATCATGTCACGCAATTCATCGAATTTATCACGATAGCTTTGTTCAGAAGGGCTGAACTCAATAGCTTTACGTACAAGAACTTGTGCTTCACTGAGATTACCGTACATCAATTCAATATTATGAAAAGCGAATAATGCAGGGGCAAACGTAGAGTCTTGAGCAAGTATTTCGTTAAGAAGTTCTTGTGCTGCAGCAGCATCAAAATTTTCCAACATAATCTGAGCTTCTTTGACCTTTTGTTGAAGTGCTTCAGTATCCGCATCCTGAGCAAGGGCAAACGAAAATAGACTGGTAACACAAAGTGCCAATATCAAAACTTTCTTAAGGTTCATATCGTTTCCTTTCGTATGAGGTGTTCACTAAACACCAATTAGAGTACCCAGGGCGGGACTTGAACCCGCACAACTTTGCAGTTACATGGCCCTCAACCATGCGCGTCTGCCAATTCCGCCACCTGGGCTAAAACATGCAAATATATGCAGTTAAACTTTTAATTTCAAATCTTTATTTGTTTTCTGTCGGCTCAACAGGTGATGTAGGTTGTTCAACCTCAACATTGCTTGGCATCGGAAGACCGGAAGCCTGTGTTGCGACCTGTTTACCTGACTGATGCTGAACAACAGATTCGCTTGTCATTGTGTTACGACGAACAACAACAAGATTGATGGTCATGATCAATACAAAAAATGCAATTCCTGACCATTTTGTGAATTTAGACAAAAAAGTTGCTGCACCGCGACCGCCCAAAACGGAAGAACCGCCGGTCATGGCTGACATACCATCACCTTTTGAGGATTGCATTAATACAGATATAACCAGTAAAATGGATGTGATGATCAGTAAAATGACTAAAAAAGTGTACATTCTATATTCCTTTATGAATTAAGTTTATCGCCGGCTTCGATCATTTGAAAGAAATCGTTTACTTTAAGACTTGCACCGCCAATAAGCAGTCCATCAATATCATTCTCTGACAAGAGGACATTGGCATTAGCCGGTTTAGCGCTTCCACCGTAGAGAATGCGTAATTGATCCGCTGTTTCCGTATTCGTGCGTTCTACAAGGATCGTACGAATGAAACGATGAACATTCTGAGCTTGTTCCGGAGTAGCTGTTAGCCCGGTTCCGATAGCCCATACAGGTTCGTAAGCGATAACGGTTTTCAGAATTTCTTTATTGCTAAGATCAGCAAGAGCACCAAGGAGTTGTGTTTTTACAACTTTTTCCATAATACCCGATTCGCGCTGTTCTTTGGTTTCGCCGATACAAATGATCGGAGTTAAACCATATTTCAAAGCTTGTTTTGTTTTTAAATTAACGCCTTCGTCACTTTCGTGAAAATATTGACGACGTTCAGAGTGACCGAGCAAAACATGTGAGCATTTTGCATCTACCAGCATTTCTGCAGAAACGGCTGCCGTAAAGGCACCTTTATCTTCATAACACATATCCTGGCCGGCAACATGAACAGGGGTGTCGCCCAAGATAGATATCATGGCGGGAATTGAAGTAAAAGACGGGCTTAAAAGAATATCAACCTTATGACCTTCTAATCCTTTAGCTTTAAATTCCATACAAAACGTTTCCGTTTGGCTGGCAGTTTGATTCATTTTCCAATTTCCGGCAATGAGTAATTTGCGCATAATATTCCTTAAATAGCTTTTATTTACAGTTGCAGTTCGCGCAACAAGGTTTTTCGCTGATCTCGGCAACCGCAGGAAGAGTCAAGCCGGAAATCAATTCCAAAGAAGCACCGCCACCCGTTGAAACATGTGAGATGCGTTCTGAGAATCCAAGTTTCTTAACAGCGGCAGCTGAATCACCACCACCGACTAGGCTGATAGTACCTTTATCGGTTGCTCCCGCAACTGCAGCGCACACGGCTTCGGTTCCCTTTGCAAAACTGGGCATTTCAAAAACGCCCATAGGACCATTCCAAAGAACGGTTTTGCTGTTTGCAATGACTTCTGAGAATTGCTTGACTGTGCGAGGACCAATATCCAATCCGATCTGGTCAGCCGGTATTTCGTTAACATCAACAATAGTTGACAATGCATCGTTATTAAATTCACCGGCAGTGACAACATCGACAGGCAGAAGAAAATTAACTTTAGAATTTTTGACTGTTTCTAGAATTTCTTTTGCCAATTCAACTTTGTCTTCTTCAAGCAAAGATTTGCCAATTTCGTAACCCATGGCTTTGTAAAAAGTGAAGATCATCCCACCGCCAACGATCAGATTATCAACCTTATTCATCAGGTGACGGATCGTATCTATCTTACCGCTGATTTTAGCGCCGCCAAGAATCGCAGTGTATGGGCGAATAGGGTCTTCAAGTTTGTCTTTAAGATAAATTAGTTCTTTTTCGAGTAAAAGACCTGACACGACAGAGTCAAAATGCTTCGCAACACCCACTGTCGAGGCGTGTGCGCGATGTGAGGTACCGAAGGCATCATTGACATAGGCATCACCCAAAGAGGCGATCTTAGCCGAAAATTCAGGCTCATTTTTTTTCTCTTGTTTGTAGAAGCGTAGGTTCTCCAGAAGCAAAATCTCACCGGGCTTCAATGCCCCTGAAAGTTCTACAGCATCGTTGCCGATACAATCCGTAGCGAATTTGACATCAACACCGAGAAGTTCACCCAGTCGTTGCTGTACAGGTTTAAGTGAAAATGTAGCTTCGTAGCCTTCGCCTTTAGGGCGGCCAAGATGGCTCATGCAGATAACGGAACCGCCATCAGCCAGTATTTTTTTTATAGTTGGTAAAGACGATACAATACGAAAATCATTAGTGATGTTTCCGTTTGCATCGACCGGTACATTAAAGTCCACACGGATCAAAACCCGCTTGTTTGAAAAATTGACATCGTTTACTGTCAATCGCGACATAGTTCCTCCACTTGCTTTAGCTTGGAAATATAATACATTTTTACAAAAAACGAAGGACTTTTTCATTTGACAATTGATAATTGACAAAGGACAATTTTGCAACTCGTAATGTGTAACCCGTAACTCGTAGTGACTGATGTTCAATAAATTGTGTTATGTTGTTTTGAAAAACGCTTAATACTTTGATCATTAAATATTCTGCTTGTTGTTTATTTTGCCGCTTACTGCTTAATTACTACTACTTGCTGAGCTTAATTTGCATTGTTTTTTCTACAAATAATATTTAGATTAGCAAGTATATGAACAAGCGTCTTACCTAGATTTCAAGTAAAGGGATATAAATGGAATTTAAACACCAAATGATTGGAAGCACTCTGCTTTACAAATATCACGATCCGGTTTTCAATGAGATCGGGATTATCAGCTTTAAACGCAATCTTGCTATATTGATTGATAAGTATCCCGTCAAAGACATTATTCTTGATGTTGAGAACACCAAGATCGTCGATAATAACGGACTTTCAGCCATTATGTTTGCGCGTCGTTTTACAGAAGCAAACGGGCAGAATTGTGTGTTGGGTATGCCACGTCCTAAATTGCTTAGTTTGCTGAAAACTTCAAAATTGACACCCTCGTTCAAGATCATTCAACGAAAAGAAGAATATCAGGCATATTTAAAAACCTTGGTTGAAGCAGCAGATAAAGAACGTGCCGAACGTGAAGCTGAAAAAGCAAAAAGAGCTGAAGAGGCTAAAAAGCTTAGAAGCCAGGAAGCTCCAAAAGAAGCTCCAAAAGTAGAAAAAGGCGAAAAGCAAGCTCAGAACAGAAAAGTAAATACTCCCAGAAAGCCAAAGAAACGAATCATTAAAAAGAAAGAAGCCTAAGACGTAATTTGTGACGTGTCTTAATACGAAAATATAAATGTAGGGAACCCCGAAGCTTTGGGGGTTCTTTTTTTTATGTACGCTGATTATTTTAGTATAGGGGTTCGGAGTTCGGAGCGTGGTGAAATTATGGATGATGGATGAATGCTGGTAGCACCCAACCACATGTCATCCCGGAACCCCGAAGCATCGGGGCCACAGGAATTTTATCCGGGATCTCTATGTATATGTGATTCAGAATAAATATTTGATGTCCTACCTTAAGAGTAATCCCGCGCAAATGTTTATTTCGTGCGCCAGTAGGACAAAAAATCGGATTGACGCAGAGATCCTGATCCGCCAACTGGCGGACAGGATGACGAGAGTTGGACTACTGGAGACTAAATAAATTATGGATTATGAATGATGCTTGCTCTTAGAAACTCCGACCCGGGAGCGAAGAAGAGGATGATGGATGATGAGGCATGTCATCCAGAACTTTTTTCACCGATATTCATCGGCGCAGGCAGGATCTTTTTGTTGTCATGATTTGAAACCATATAGAAATTGTAGAGACGCGATGTATCGCGTCTTTACTTCGCATGGATATTTGTAATTAATATGAAATAATTATATTCTCCGCTTACCGCTTACCGCTTACCGCTTATCCTTCTACGCTCTACGAGCTACGCAGGACAGGCCGCTTACCTTCATTTTGGGAATCTTCGCCTATGAATAGCTTTATTGGCAAATTTCGGAGATATTTTACCTAGGTGCTTAAAATCTTTTGTGAATTCGCTGAAAAACCATTCAAATTTCTCAATTACACCAAGATCGCGAGTAATAGCGGCACGTTGGCAATAAGTATGATTTTTACCGTTCCAGACGGTGTGAATATTACCTTCAAGGAAGATAGAGCATCCAAAACCCGCAAATTCTTTTTGAGCTTCGTGAAAATCACCTTGCAAACTTTCAAAATATGCTGCATCCAGTAATACACCATCGGCAACCAGCCATTGGTTCTCGTGGAAAACTTCGACCCAGGCACTGATTAGGTTGTTTTGTAGCATATTGTAGTTCAGAGAGCTTGTTAGGCCCTGATAGAGTTCTTTTTTAACGGTAAAGGCATGAAAGCGGCAAAGAATACCACATGAATCAAGCAGGGTCTTCAATAAAATGCTTTTTGTCAGAGAGTAACCCCGTCCCTCGCTTAATACTTGAGATGCTGAAAGTAGGGGCTTTTTGGAAAACCCGAAAACGATATCATTTTTTACAAAATTAAGTATTCTAACAATCTTGTTTTTATCGATCAATTTATTCCAGTTCCGCTCTTTAATCAACTCGCGGATAGCAGGTGCATTGGCATCAAATATTTTATTCGGATCCTGTAACAATTTTGCCCCAATTCATCTCGTTTTGCCAAAATATACGGCTTATGAATGAAAGATAAAACGCTTTTTCATTTTCGGTTTTGAAAACTTCCCCAAAAATGATATAATTACGGCTTAAATAAAGACTAAAATCCCCCTCTCTTCTAATAATTAATGTGTAATAATAATAGCTTAGTAGTGGTAATATTATTATATTTGGGCATGAAAAAAATCGACTCCACAATAGACAGAATCGTAACCCGCATTGTGGGTAGAAATGCCATGTTGGAGCATTGGGCTTTGCGAGACTGGAACGTGGTAGTTGGAGAAGTTGTTGCACAGGTTTCAGTACCCGTGAGAGTTGTTAAAGGAGTGTTGTACGTCAGTGTTAAAAATAGCACTTGGCGTCAAGAATTAAGCATGCAGAAACCGCAGATATTGAAAAAATATGAAGAACAATTCGGGACGGGTATCATTCGTGATATACGTTTCCAATAAGCTGCGGAAATATCACTCGTAACCTATAGTAAGGAGATATATGTACAGTAGTAGTGCAAGCGATTACAAATCGGATAAAATCAAGGTATTGCAGGGCTTGGAGGCTGTTCGTAAACGCCCCGCAATGTATATCGGTGATACCGGAAAACGCGGTTTGCATCATTTGGTTTATGAAGTAGTTGATAATTCAATTGACGAAGCATTGGCAGGGTATTGTGATAAGATCACTGTCACTGTTTATAAAGACAATAGCGTAAGTGTGGAAGATGACGGTCGAGGTATGCCGGTGGATATGCATCCCACAGAAAAAATAACGGGTGTAGAGGTTATTATGACCGTGCTACATGCGGGTGGTAAATTTGATAAAGGCAGCTACAAAGTGTCCGGTGGACTCCATGGTGTAGGTGTATCCGTGGTTAATGCGCTTTCAAAACATGTCAAAGTAACAATTTTTCGTCATAATAAAATTTATGAGCAAGAATATGCTTGTGGTGATCCGGTAACGAAATTAGTTGAATCCGGGAAATCAAAACACACCGGGACGATTGTTAACTTTTTACCCGATGATAGCATATTTACAGAAACTGTTTTTGAATACAATATTTTACGGGAACGCTTACGCGAATTGGCGTTCTTGAACAGAGACGTCCATATTGTTCTAAAAGATGAACGCAGTGGCGAAGAAGATGTTTTTCATTACAAAGGGGGTATCAAAGAATTCGTTTCATACTTGAATGAAGCAAGAAATGTCCTTCATCCCAACCCGGTTTATATGGAAGGTGAGCGTGACGATATTGGCGTTGAATTCTCATTCCAGTATAACGATACTTACAATGAAACCTTTTTCTCCTATGTAAACTGTATCCATACCATCGAGGGTGGTACTCACCTTACCGGCGCAAGAACTGCTTTGACTCGTTCATTGAACAATTATGCTCAGAAGAACAATCTTTTCAAAGTAATAAAAAAGAATAATTTCTCGCTTAGTGGAGAAGATACTCGTGAAGGTATCACCGCTGTTTTATCTGTAAAGGTTCCTGAGCCACAATTCGAAGGGCAGACAAAAACAAAACTGGGTAACGGTGAAGTTAAGGGTATTGTCGACAGTATTATCATGGAACAGCTAAATGAATTTTTTGAGACCAATCCCAGCGTGGCAAAGAAGATCATTGATAAATCTGTTATGGCGGCTAAAGCTCGTGAAGCCGCAAGGACTGCACGTGAGTTGACCAGGCGCAAGAATGCTTTGGAAATTAGTGGGCTGCCGGGAAAATTGGCTGACTGCTCAATTAAAGATCCTGCTCACTGTGAATTGTACATTGTTGAGGGAGATTCAGCCGGTGGTTCGGCCAAGCAAGGAAGAGACCGTCGTTTTCAGGCAATTCTTCCTCTTCGTGGAAAAATTCTGAACGTCGAAAAAGCAAGATATGATCGAATTCTGCAAAGCAAAGAGATCCAAGCATTATTCACTGCTATTGGTGGTGGTCTTCGCGATGATTTCGATGTAGAAAAGATCCGCTACGACAAGATCATTATTATGACTGATGCCGATGTGGATGGCGCTCACATTCGTACCTTGCTTCTAACCTTCTTTTTCCGCCAAATGCGCGATCTTCTTCAGTATGGGCATGTTTATATTGCCCAACCGCCTTTGTATCGCTTAAAACAAGGGAAAGTGGAACGCTATGCATATGATGAAAATGAATTGGAAATGCTAACCGCGCGCATGGCTAAAGAACGTTCCGGTAAAATCAATCTTTCTCGCTATAAAGGTCTTGGAGAAATGAATCCGGATCAACTTTGGAGTACAACGATGGATCCCGAATCTCGTACGGTACGTCTGGTTAATTTGGATGACGCTATGGCGGCTGATCACATGTTCTCTGTCTTGATGGGTGAAAATGTGGAAGCGCGACGGAATTTCATTGAAGAAAACGCAAAATATGTAAAAAATCTGGATGTATAAACAATCTGTCAAATGACGGAATTTAGAAAAAGAGAGGAAAAATTGGCTAACGAAAAAATTATCCCGATAAATATAGAAGAAGAATTAAAGAACTGCTATCTTGATTATTCTATGTCAGTGATCGTTTCCCGTGCATTGCCGGATATTCGTGACGGTCTTAAACCCGTTCATCGTCGTATCCTTTACGGTATGTACGAACTGGGTATGCAGTATAATAAACCTTTTAAGAAATCTGCCCGTATCGTCGGTGACGTTTTGGGTAAATATCACCCCCATGGTGATAGTTCGGTCTATATGGCTATGGCGCGTTTGGCTCAGAATTTTGCCATGAGATATCTCATTGTAGATGGCCAGGGTAACTTTGGATCCATTGATGGTGATTCACCGGCTGCTATGCGTTATACAGAAGCACGCATGTCTCGTTTAGCAGATGAGATCTTGGCAGATATTGATAAAGAAACCGTGGATTTTACCCCAAACTTTGACGATTCGCTTAAAGAACCTACCGTTATGCCTAGCAAGATCCCATATCTTCTGATCAATGGCGCCACCGGTATTGCCGTGGGAATGGCAACAAATATCCCGCCGCATAATATCAATGAGATCTGTGACGCCGTCTGTGCTACAGTAGAAAATCCAGAGATCACAACTCAGGAATTAATGGAACATGTTAAAGGTCCGGATTTCCCGACAGGCGCTTTAGCTTATGGTACGGCAGGACTTTTTTCTGCTTATGATACAGGTCGTGGCAAGATCACACTTCGCGCTCGGGCAAATGTTGAACAAATTCGCACTAATCGCGAACAGATCGTTTTTACTGAAATTCCTTATCAGATCAATAAAAGTAATTTGGTTGAACGTATTGCTGAGTTAGCCCGAAATAAAGTGCTTGAAGGCATTAGCGATCTTCGTGACGAATCCGATAAAGAAGGTATACGTGTTGTTATAGAACTTAAACGCGATTTCGAACCTCAGGTTGTTCTGAATAATTTGTATAAGCATACCAATCTACAGAATACCTTTGGTATTAATATGATCGCTTTAGTTGAAGGTATTCCGAAAACACTATCTTTGAAGAGCATGCTGCAGTTGTTTGTTGATTACCGTTATAAAATCATCGTTCGCAGAACTCAATTTGAGTTAAAAAAAGCAGAAACGCGTGCACATCTTTTAGAAGGGTTCAAGATCGCGCTTGACAATATTGATGAAGTGATCGAGATCATTAAGAAATCAGCCAGTGCAAATATTGCTCGTCAGAATTTGATAAATCGCTTTGAATTTTCCGAGCTCCAGGCACAAGCTATTTTGGATATGAAATTGCAAAGGTTGACCGGTTTGGAACGCGAGAAAGTTATTCAGGAATATAGTGACATTAAAAAACAGGTCGAAAAATTAAAATATATCCTAGACACCCGTAGTAAACAGAAAGACATATTGATCAAGGAAACTCTTGAAATAAAAGAAAGATACGGTGATGAACGACGTACCGAAATGGTCGTGGATGCCAGTGATTTTTCTATAGAAGACATGATCGCCGATGAAGAAATGGCAATTACCATTACTCATAATGGTTTTATTAAACGTACACCGGTCAATGTCTATCACGCCCAACGTCGTGGTGGTGTTGGCAAGAAAGGTGCTACAGCCAAAGAGGATGATTTTATCGAGAATCTTTTCATCGCTTCAACTCATGATTACCTGATGTTCTTTACTAATTTAGGTAAGGTTTATTGGTTGAAGGTACATGAATTGCCTCAAGCCGGACGAGCTACACGCGGTCGCGCTATTGTGAACTTGCTTGAATGTGAAAAAGATGAAAAAGTTCGCGCTTTCCTCAATATTCGCGATTTTACTGAAGATAAATATGTCATTGTATCCACCAAAAACGGTACGATCAAGAAGACTAAACTGGATGCTTACAGTCGTCCTCGCCGCACCGGTATTATTGCCGTCAATTTACAGGATGGTGACGATATCGTCGGTGTCGATATTACCAATGGTGAACAGGATATTATTCTTGGAACACGTAAAGGTAAAGCTATTCGTTTCAATGAAGCGCATGTCCGGAATATGGGACGCTCGGCAACGGGTGTTCGTGGCGTGACCCTTGATGGAAAAGATGATGCCGTTGTAGATATGGTCGTTGTTAAGCGTGAAGGTGCTACCGTTCTTGCTGTAAGTGAAAATGGTTACGGAAAACGTTCAGATATCATGGATTACCGTATCACAAATCGTGGTGGTAAGGGTGTAATCACCATCAAGACTACAGATAAGGTAGGTCAGATGGTTGCCCTCAAAGAAGTAGTTGATTCGGATGATCTGATGATCATTACAACCGGCGGTTTGCTTATTCGTCAGCATATAAACCGTATTAACACACTCTCACGTAATACTCAGGGTGTTCGTTTGATTAACCTGCATGCCCAAGATCGAATTTCCGCAATTCGTTATGTTATGGAATCGGATGAAAAAGAAGATGAATTGCAGGAAATGAAAGGTGAATAAATGATCGCTGATAGATTGACAGAAATCCGCGAGGATATCAAACGCTATAGTCCGTACCCGGATCGGGTACGGATTGTGGCTGTTAGCAAAAAACAGCCGATTGAAAAAATGCGTGCAGCGGTTGCCGCCGGGATTACGGATCTTGGTGAAAATCGTATTCAGGATGCACTGGATAAGTTTTCTGTTGAAGCTTTCGATGGAATTACCCGTCACTTTATCGGTTATTTGCAGTCGAACAAAGCAAATAAATGCTTGCAGAATTTTAATTGGCTTCATAGTTTGCAAACAGAGAAACTTGCTAAGCTAATTGCAAACAGTGATTATCGGATAAAATGTCTTATAGAAGTCAATGTTTCCGGTGAAGCTAACAAATCCGGTGTATTGCCGGGTGAACTAACTGATTTTTTAAAAAAGGCCAGAGACTATGAAGGCCTCGAGATACGTGGGTTGATGGGAATGGCGGCTTTTACCGATGATGAATCGAGGATTCGTCGCTCATTCGCATTGTTGCGATCACTGGCAGAAGAATACAAAATCCTTGAGGCCGATCATTTTAAAATGGATGAGCTGTCCATGGGCATGACGCACGATTATCGAATCGCACTGGAAGAAGGTGCTACTTTTCTGCGTATCGGAACCGGAATATTTGGACCAAGGAGTATGAATTAATGGATTGGATAGATCTATCCGGAATGGAAAAACCTGAAGCCTTACCGGCAACGTGGACTTTCCGTTCAGTAAATGAACATCTTAAGGCAGAGGAAGTAGCAAAATGCGGTGAAACGCTGTTGCTAACTCTGAGGTCGAATGAAGTGGCTGACAATACAGTGCTTGCTGTTTGCGATCATATCAACGTATCCGGTCACAATCCTTTGCGCGGGCATAATGATGATAGTAAGGGAGTTCGATTTCCCGATATGTCACACCCCTATGCCGCAGTGCCGAATTTAAATATTGAAGATGCTATTTTGATCCGTGCGGGTCAGAATGTTGAGCATCCCGTAGATGCTATATCGGCAAGTGAGATCGTATATCAAACTATTCTTGCAAAGCATCAGTTGAAAACCGTTTATGCTGTGATCTACGGAATAAAGATCAGCGCGAAAGACATTGTTAAATTATTTCAGGGAGAATAACATGCACAAGAATTCAATGAACAAAGTGGTTTTAGTTGGCCGATTAGGCCAGAATCCTGAACAACGGGCTATACCAAGTGGAACTGCCGTAACCAATTTTTCCGTTGCTACCAACGAAACAAGAAAAAATCAAAATGGTGAATATACAGATACCACTGAATGGCATCGTTGTGTATCTTTTGGCAAAACCGCTGAATACATTGGTAATTATTTCACAAAAGGTCGCTTGGTTTACGTAGAAGGTCGCCTGCGGACCCGTAAATGGAATGACAAGGATAATGTTACTCATTACACGACTGAGATCATGGTAGATATTGCTATGTTACTGGATCGTGCTCAGCCTTCTGGCGGCGGTGGTGGCGGTGGTGTTTACGCACCTGCTCAGAATAATAACAAACCCGCACCTGTAGCAGCATCTGTAGAACCAAGTATGCCTGAAAATGAAGAAGAACTGCCTTTCTAAGGAAGATCGATGACAGAACGTGAATTTAAAAATACCTCATTTGTCCAGAAAGAAGAACGACAATCCATTGTTCTTTGTCCTATTTGCGGAAAACCGGTCAATAATCATTCTGCGGAAGAACTTTATACTGTAGATGTGGTTGAAAGTGACTTTCGGATCCGCACTTTAGATGATGATGTTCTAGATACTTGGCTGGTGTTTTGTCACCACTGTTTTTATGTAACGCATGATTTTACTCACATTCCCAATGATATAGAAAAAGTGCAGGATGTGATAGGGTCCCGTGTTTATCAGGATAAATTTGCTGATACAAATCCCACTACTTTGGAGCTTTTTGAACATTATCTTTATATGCTTGAAGAAGTAAAGGCACTTCCGACGGTATTTGCCGATACCTATATACGTATGTCTTGGCTACATGATGACGATGAAAATGAGGCTTTGGCATCAGAGTATAGAGAAAAAGCTATTGTAAATTTTGCAAAAGCTCTATTATTGGGAGATCTTGAAGATAAAGATATATCCATGATATATTACTATATTGCGGAGCTTAGTAGACGGAAAGGTGAATTTGATAGAGCAAAAAAATCTCTGCTAAAAATGGACATGGAAATTCCCATGTTTAAGCAGCTTTTTGATATGCAGTCCGTTCTGATCCGTAATCGTAATAAATCTGCGGTTGCTATGCCGCGAGAGGAGAATTAGCCATGATGATAAATTATCCCGAATTCGAGGCTATGCTACTAGAACAAGAAGCAGGAGCAACAACGATTCTTCTCAAATATATTCATACTTTAAATCGGTATTTTTCCGAGAACAATGAGCTTTCTCTTGATGCTCAACGAGAGGCATTGGACTACATTTATAAAGAAGCCCGAACCGCTCACCCTCTTATTGCTATTTTTCCACATTTGCAGGCCTATATTATCCAGGGACTAGAATCCGGGAAGAAAATTCCGGAGATGCTTTTGGAATATGGGAATAGGATCAAAAGTAATAATGAAAAAACCGTTGCAACAACGGTTAATAAATTGATCAAAGATGGTTCAAAAATATTCACGTTTTCTCATAGTTCCGTTGTTCGTAAAACCATTATGGATGCGGCACAGACGGGGAAACGCTTTGAGGTGATCCTGACGGAGGCCCGCCCGGTGGGCGAGGGTTTATCTTTAGCAAAATTTCTCGGTCGTGCGGGTATCCCGGTTTCTCTTTATACTGATGCAGCAATGGAATTGGCAATATCCCGTTGTGATATTGTATTGGTGGGTACGGACTGGTATTGGCATCGTGGCTTTATTAATAAGATAGGAACTCACTCCGCTTTGCGTATTGCAGATGAGCGTGAAAAAGCTTTTTATGTTCTTAGCGATAGCAGTAAATATATGAAAACGCCTCCATCGGATTGGTCGAGAGATAAACATCCGGAATCTCAGCTCCTGATGGAAAAGATTGAAAACGTAACAGTTCATAACCCTTATTTTGAATCTATCTGGTTCCGCGGAGTCAGCAATATTATTATTGATGGCGAGATGAAAGAATTTAATAAACAGAATGAGATCATCATGTAGGAGTTTAAAATGTCTCAATATTATAATTACAAAACCGCAATGTTGATTTTGTTTATGAGTTTGGTCGCTTTCCTTATTCTTGTTTTTGGTTTTTATTATAACGATTCATTAATGGGGAACACGCCCCAAGCGGCTCGATATATTTTACTTGGTGTTTTTGAATTGTTATTATTGGTTCCCTTGCTCTTGTATGTTATTGGGAATGGGAAATCCGTAAAACATGCTTTCCGTTTACGCTCTGTTTCTTTACTTGCTCTGCGTGATATCCTTTTTATAGCAATTGGTATGTTTATCCTGGTTGAATTTATTCAATATTTGGTAGATTTGGTCATCGGAAGTGAATCTTTTGTGAGTGAAGATCTTAAAGTCCTTTATCCTCTTAATTATTTATTGCTTGTCCCGGTTATTGCAATTATAACTCCATTTGTTGAAGAAAGTATTTTCCGTGGATATTTGCTTAGAATTATGCTCCGTAATAAGTTTTCTCCCTTAATTGCTGTTGTGTTGCAGGCATTGCTTTTTACTGTTGTTCATTTGAGCTTTCGTGATGCACCGGCCGTTTTTGTAGCCGGAATTATTTTAGGCTATACGGCTTATTCCTTTTATTCTATAATTCCTGGTATTATAATTCACAGTGTTTTTAACATATTGGTACTTGTCAATATTAATGTTCCACAAATACGTGAGAGTATTCTATATGGTAGAGCTTATGTTCCATGGCTCGTCTTGGTAGGCGGATTATTATTGTTCCTATTTGGCATTATCAACATACGCAAGAATGTACATGTACATCATAAACGCAGAGAAAAAGAGGAAGGAGTAGGTTATGAGAAATAATGAAGTGATCTTACTTGTAGATACCTACCGCAAATTGTACCGACGTGGCGCAACAGTCAATTTGGTCAATATAATTGATAAAACCCACCCGGCTGACCTTGCTTTATTATTCCGTTCGTTTACTCAACATGAGCGTTTGTATTTCTTTTCTCTAGTAAAGACAAATGAACAGAAAGCAGAAGTTTTATCCGAAGTAGATGACAATATTATTGTTGAGATCCTTCATTCTCTTAAACGAGATGAAATTATTAATATTTTTCGCGAAATGGACTATGATGATGAATCCAGTATTATTCGTCTTTTACCTCAGGAAGAACAGCAAGAATTATTAAACCTGATGAAGGATGAAGAATCCCGCGAGCTTGAGGCTTTAATGGAGTATGATGAAGATACTGCCGGAGGCATCATGAATCCGGAAGTTTTTCATCTCCATGAAAGTTTAACGGTAGCCAAAGCCACTGAAGAAATACAAAAAAGTGGCGATACTGAAATGGTATTTTATATTTATGTCACTGATGAACGCTCCCATTTGATCGGTGTGGTTTCATTGCGTCAGCTTATATTAAATGATCCGCAGAAAAAATTATCTGATATCATGGTCGAAGATGTGGTCAGTATTCGCCCTGAAACTGATCAGGAAGAAGTGGCCCGTCTTGCATCCCGCTATAACTTTGTTGCTGTTCCCGTTGTGGATGATGAAAATAAACTTATTGGTGTGGTTACGGTTGATGATATTATTGATGTGTTGCGCGAAGAAGCCACGGAAGATCTTTTACAAATGGCCGGTTTGGGTCGAGATACAGATATTATTCTCAAATCAGTTTGGGGAAGCATAAAAAAACGTTTTCCCTGGTTATTGGCAACTTATATCGGAGGTTTAATCGCTGCTTTGGTGATCGGGCTTTTTCATGACTTACTTGGAAGTTTTGTTATTTTGACATCTTTTATTCCTATTATTGCGGGTATGGGTGGTAATATTGGGACACAGAGTTCAACTATTATTACACGCGGACTTCTTACCGGTCGAGTCAATCCCGATACAAGATGGAAGATAGTGGGAAAAGAATTAAGAGTGGGTATTATTCTAGGACTGATCTATGGTATTACACTGGGTGGAATAGCTTTTCTCATAAGTTATATATTTCATGCAAATGGGTATGATTATTCATTAACGAATTGTATTGAATTGAGCGTTGCAATTTCAATCGGTATTGTGATCGCGATGTCATTGGCAACCTTCACCGGTACCGTTGCACCGATCGTTTTTGATTCTATGAAAATTGATCCGGCTATTGCAACCGGACCTTTGGTAACCACGACAATAGATATACTTGGAATTCTGATCTACCTCTCGATCGCAACCGGATTGATCCACTTATAATTACATGAAAAAAACACCAATTATCCTATTACTTTTTCTTATCGCTGGGATCTTGGGTGCATCTGATACACTCTTTTTTAAAATTACTTTACTCGGCATGCATTGTGCAAGTGTTGAGGTAATTGAAAATCAAATTGAACAAGATGTTACCGAGATCACTTACCATGCTTTTACAGTAAGGGGCTTTGATAAAATCTACAAAATTGATAATTGGTATTATTATTACACTGATGATTCCTTGTCGCATATGGATTCATTAAAGAAGAATATCAGCAATAAAGATCTAAAACAATTTTATTGTGAAAATGTCCGTGATGGGATTATTCATTATACTGGTACTCAAAATAGTGGATATCAAACTCTTAAGACACCCAAACCGGTACATCATATATTATCTTTTCTAGTCTATCTTCAACATTACCCCGATAAAATGAAAAACGGTCAGAGTTTCCCTTTCTTGATCACAGATGAGGGTGATCTATACCATCCGGAGATCACAATTGTACCTAATGAGAAGAAGCAACAAGATGATATTTATTTTTCATTATTGCATGTTGCCGGTGAAGAAATATTGGAACCTACGGATGTGTTCAATTGGTTGATCTGTGCCGGTAAGGGGTCCAAAATGCTATCTTACTCACATAAAGACAATACGATTACTGAAGGAGCATTTTCTTTGGGGTGGGGACT
>CAYTLV010000009.1:0-16471 GCA_964438445.1 uncultured bacterium
GCGATTTTCAGGCTTGATAAAATCAGGGTGATCATTGATATGTTCAATGAGCTTATTCTGATATTTGCTCATTTTAAAATAATAATTTGTTTCACAGATGCGCCTCACATCACGATACTTTCCTTCTTCGTAATCTTTTTCAGTGATAAACATCTCATCGGCCACACTGTACCAACCTTCGTGCTTATCTTTGTAGATCTCACCTTTATCAAAAAGATCTTGAAGAACATGTTTAACCACTTTTACATGGCGATCTTCGGTCGTACGAATAAAATCATCATTACTTAGATTAAAATATGACCATAATTCCTGAAAACGGGTGGCATATAAATCACAATGTTCCTGAGGAGAAATACCATTTTTTTCCGCCGCTTGCTGAACTTTTTGTCCATGTTCATCCGTGCCGGTCAGAAAAAATACATCGTCAGCTTTCATCCGGTGATACATGGCGATCATTTCAGCGATCAGTGTCGTATAAGCTGAGCCGATATGCGGACGGTCGTTGACGTAATAAAGTGGTGTTGTTATATAAAATGAGTTGGACATTAATTTTCCTATTTGATCTCTTTTTTATTAAATAAATCGATTATACGAGCGCTGATCTCTTCTAAAGTGCCAAGACCATTGATCTGTTCGAGCAAAGTTTTCTCTTCAAAGAAAGAAATCAGAGGTTGAGTATTTTTTTTGTATACGTCCATACGATTGAGAATGGTTTCTCTTTTGTCATCATCACGTTGATATAATTCACCACCACACTGTTTACAAACTGCTTCAGCAGGTTTACCTTCAGGAAAACCCACGGTTGAGGAACAGTCTTTACAGGTCCAGCGAGAAGACAGACGGCGAACCAGTTCTTCTTCAGGAACATCGATCAGAAGAGCCATACTCAGTGAAACCCCTTGTTTATCAAGCATTTCAAGAAGTGCATTGGCTTGCGGAACTGTCCGGGGAAAACCATCAAGGATATAACCTTGTTTCTTTGCTTCGAATTCGGCAGTGATCTTATCAAGAATACCGATCATGACCGAATCGGGAACCAATTCGCCTTTATCCATAAAAGATTTAGCTTGTTTACCCAGATCAGAATCATTGCGAATTTCTCTACGAAGGAGATCTCCAGTTGACAGTTTCACTACATTATATTTTTCTTTTAAGACATCCGCTTGTGTACCTTTTCCGGAGCCGGGACCACCCAATAAAACCAATCGCATCATACTATCCTCGCTTTTTGTTGATCATGTTCATTTCGATTCTAATTTAACATCTAAGAGGCATATATAAAACATGTAAATAAGGTTTGGGTATAAGAAAAGTCAAAAAAGCTTGGGTCAAGTTTTTACAGTAAAATATTGTATAAATTTGATTAATTACGTGTTACTTGAAGTGCATATATAAAAAACTTGACTCAAGTTTTTTTACTAAAATATTATATTTATTTGATACAGGTCACACATTTTTTGAATTGAGCATATAAAAACTTGACCCAAGTTTTATTTGTGCACCACTTTTACTTTATATTTTGCATTTCCTTTTCATACCATGAGTAAATAGTATTATATTCCCAAGAATTAACGGAATAAAAATGAAATTTCGAACTCCCTACATCATGGTACTGCTAACATTGATACATGTCGCTTTTATTCAGGCTCTGCCTGATACACTCTCTGTTATCGGTGTGGGTGATCTGATGTTGGGAACTTCTTTCCCTGATAGTTCAACACTTTCACCGGAACCGGAAAAGCTATTGTCCAATGTAAATGATATCATCCGTTCAGCCGATCTGTCTGTCGCTAATCTTGAAGCCTGCATGATCAATGAAGGCGGCGAACCAAAGGATTGCTGGGGTAAAACGGATCGTTGTTTCATTTTCCGTATGCCCGAATCATATGTTCATTATATTTTAGATGCCGGTTTTGATGCTATTTCCTTTGCTAATAACCATGCTAGAGATATGGGATATCAGGCTTATCGCAAAAGCATGGAAGTTTGTGATGAGGCCGGCTTACATCATGCAGGCATTTATGATGCTCCCTCTACTGTTATTATGAGGGATGGTGTGCGTTTCGGCTTTGCAGCTTTTTCACCTCATTGGGCAACCTCTCGTATGCAAGATGATGACAATGTACGAAAGGTAATCTCTGATCTTGAAAAAACCTGCGATATCGTAGTTGTTTTGTTCCATGGCGGTGGCGAAGGTAAGGAATATAATCACACATTGAAAAAGAACGAAAATTATAACGGTGATATACGCGGAGATGTTTATCATTTTTCACATACGGCTATTGATGCCGGCGCCGATATTGTGTTTGGCTCGGGACCGCATGTAACGCGAGCAGTTGAACTATACCAAGATAGATTTATCGCTTACAGCTTGGGCAATTTCTGTACCTATGGGCGATTTAACTTAGACGGTTCAAGAGGATGGGCTCCGATCATGAATGTTTTTACAGATATAGAAGGAAAGTTCCTCTATGCAAAAGCTACGGCGATTAGACAACCCTATCCCGGGTACCCGCTTTTAGACCTACAAAACAGAGCGATCAAAGAATTAAAAGAATTAACGATTCAGGATTTTCCTGAGATGGATAATATCCTGCTCATTGACGATTCAGGATATATCAAAAAACGATAAAAAGGGAGTTTATGGAAGGCGTACTTATTAAAGATCAATTCGGTTTATTGGCAATTCTCATGATCATTCCGGCAGTCATCTATGCCATTAATAATCATACAAACTGGGGCAAACGCTTCTTTGGTATAATTCCTCCCTTAGTCTTTGCCTATTTCATTCCCACTATCCTAACTTCTTTAGGGGTCATTCCGGATAGCAGTCCAATTTATACTGAGATCAAAAGATTTGTCCTTCCCGCTTCACTTTTACTTCTGACTCTCGCCATAGATATCAAAGGAATTCTGAAACTTGGAAGCAAGGCATTGATCATGTTCCTGACCGGAACTTTGGGTATTGTGATCGGTGGCCCGATCTCATTATTGATCTTTAAAAATGCTCTACCCCCTGAAATATGGAAAGGCATGGCTGCTCTTGCAGGTTCGTGGATCGGTGGCGGTGCTAATTTTATTGCTATTGGTCAATCTGTAGGGACAACGGAGTCTATGCTGGGCATTATGGTCATTGTTGATGTACTGGCGGCAAATATATTAACCGGTTTTTTATTCTTTCTTGCCGGTCGATCGGATAAAATTGATAAAAAATTGGGAGCTGACAATTCAGCTATTATTGAATTGCGCGACAAGGTGATCTCATTCCAGAAAAAGACCACCCGGATCACAACCGTAACTGATTATTTTGTAATGCTTGCCCTTGCTTTTGGTTGTTCATATGCTGCATACCTGATCGGGAATGCTCTTCCAAATATTGGTGATATTATTACTCATTCAACCTGGAAAGTGATTATTATTACTACCATGGGTGTTGGTTTATCTTTTACTCCTATCAAGAAATATGAAGGTGCAGGCGCATCCAAATTGGGAACTGTTATGCTCTATCTGTTGATCGGAGTGATCGGAGCTTCAGCTAACCTAAAAGCTGTCATGGAATATCCGGCACTGTTCGGCATGGGATTTACCTGGTTAGCCATCCATTTACTGATCCTCTTTGTGGTCATGAAAGTGATCAAAGCACCTCTATTCTTTATGGCTGTGGGTTCACAGGCTAATGTCGGTGGAGCAGCATCAGCACCAATTGTAGCATCCGCTTTTCATCCGGCTTTGGCTTCCGTTGGGGTTATGTTGGGAATAGCAGGTTATGTTTTAGGTACCTATGCAGCTTTACTTTGCGCAAAACTTCTTTTATTAGTATCTTAGTTTAGAATAACAGATCGATCATATGGACATAAAAAAATACACATTCATGTTTGGAAAATTCATGACGGACTTGCGCCGTCCCAAGCAAGCTTTTCAGTTAAGCAAAGATCTGCACAGCCAAACATTGGGTGAATATTATTTCCTTTTTGAGGAAGCCCGTATCGCGGCCGGATTAGATCAAAAACTTATTAGTAAATTCGATGAGAACGGGATCCCGATCAATAAAACCTATATTGATGTTCAAGATAAGGAATATGTTTACTTCCCTATCTCCATCGGACAAATGGGGCTTTCGGTATTTCATACGTATTTAAAAACAAGAAGCGAAGAAAATAAAGTACGCTTTTTAAAATTTGCCGACTGGTTCATGGAAAATGGTGAAAAAGATGAAAATCTAGGTATCCGCTGGATGACCGATGTATCGCTTCCCGCTTATAAAAATCAGGGACCTTGGCAATCCGCTTTTTCACAAGCCCGTGGAATATCCATTTTACTGCGCGCTTATCAATTAACAGAAAAACAGGCCTACGCTGATCATGCGAAAAAAGCATTAAAACCTTTCCTACTACCGGTAGAAAAAGGTGGTGTAACCTCATATACTAATCAAGGTCCTTTCTATGAAGAGTATACGGCTGATGTCCCGACCTTAGTATTGAACGGCATGATCTTTGCCCTATGCGGTATTTATGACTTTGTGCGGGTCTTCCCCAATGATAAAGAAGCCAAGAAAATATTTGATGGTGGTATTTCAACACTTGAAGGTATTCTCCCGGAATTTGACATAGGATATTGGTCTCGTTATAATCTCTGCAAAGCAGAATGGTATCCTGATATTGATCCTGCAACCATTGGCTATCAGAGATTACATGCCACCCAACTTGAGCTTTTGTACATAATTACCGGAAAAGAAATATTTAATACTTATGCTAAACGATTCAGAAAACAAGATACGCTTGTAAATGCCATTCGGATGTACAAAGTTAAATACCACGCACTCAAAAAGATCGGACGATTATGATAAATAACATCTTTTTTGCGTTTTTTATATAAAATACTTATAATAAAAATGATAAACATAAACATGATCTTTTTAACAGGAGGGTTTCATGAGAAAAGGTTTAAGCATTTTCCTGGCTATACCATTGGTAATTATAATTATTGCAGTAGTTGGCATTCTTACTTTTAACAAACAATACAAAGCGCTTCTTGAAGATGTTGACAAGGAATATGCATCAATTGAGAAAATCGACATGATGGAAATTCAAGATGGCGAGTACAGTTATCGCTTTGGAAAAATACCCGTTGTTGTTGATCTGATAGTCATTGTCAAAGATCATGCTATTGCATCCATTACTATGAATGAACAATTCTCTGGTCCGGGTTATGAAGCATTGGAAACCATTGATCGTATTCTTATAAAGCAGGAAGCAAAAGTTGATGCCGTCAGCGGAGCAACGACCAGTTCTAAAGCTATTATGATAGCAACTTATAAGGCACTTAAGGAACGTGACTCGTAACGCGCAAATAAACATAATCAAGATTTCTACATGCAGAGCAAATCGAAAACGATTTGCTCTGCGATTATATACCATCATAAATGCAGTAGAGACAAGGCATTGCCTTGTCTCTACATATTATTTCGAGTATCAATCGTCTAAAAATGTTAACACATTTTTAGACATCTATTTTAATTTAATTCAACCATTTCTTCATATACCGGAATATGCGTAAACCAGCCAAATTTTTCATCAATGAGTTTTTTTAGATTCTTGCTTGATTCAGGTTCACCGTGAACAATGAAAGTTTTGCGTGGTGCTTTTTCAAAATTGCTCAACCAATTTAAAATCTCATTATAGTCTGCATGAGCCGAAAAATCGGAAATGGTTTCAATTGCTGCAGCGGATTTAACTTGTTGTCCGTGGATCTTGATCTTGTCATTACCTCTCTGAAGTGCCCTGCCACGCGTACCTTCAGCTTGATATCCAACAAAAATAACACTGTTCCTCGGACGAGGCAAACGTCGCATCAAGTGGTGAAGAATTCGGCCACCGGTCAGCATACCACTTGCAGAAATAATAATACAGGGTTGATCTGACGCATTGATACGTTTGGACGCATCAACACTTTCAGTGAACTCTGTTCGTTGAGTCAGAAGAACATCAATCCCTTGATCTTTTAAAGCTTTTGCTGCTTCATCGTAGATCTCGGTATGCTTCGAATAAAGTTTCGTTGCTTTAATGGCCATCGGACTATCAACATAGACCGGTAAAACGGGGATCTCCCCATCACTTTCCAATTCACGAATAGTGTAAAGTAGCTCCTGTGTACGTCCGACTGCAAATGAGGGGATCACTACGACACCTTTTCTATTTATCGTATCATTAATAATACGTTTTAATTCATTTTTTGGATTACCCTGTTCATGCAAGCGATTGCCATAGGTCGATTCTACAAGGAGGTAATCGGCATCATGCACAATGGATGGATCTTTTAGGATTGGACGCTCATAACGTCCCAGATCGCCCGAAAACACGATCTTTTTCTCTTCTCCGCTCTCTTCTTGCCAGCGTCCTATCACAAAAGCCGAGCCAAGGATGTGACCTGCATCCTGAAATGTCATTAAAACTTCTGCTGTTGGACGAAAAGGCGTATCATATGGAATACCTTTTAGTAGTGCTATAGTCTTTCTGGCATCCTCTGTGGAATAAAGGGGCATGGCAGGACTATGTTTTGAAATCCCCTTCTTATTGGCATACTTTGCATCTTCTTCCTGCAGATGAGCAGAATCAAGAAGCATGATCTCTAAAAGATCACGGGTAGGTTCGGTACAATAAACAGGTTTATTATAGCCCTGTTTGATAAGGCGAGGCAAATAGCCGGTATGGTCAATATGAGCATGTGTCAGAACAATGGCATCAAGATCATTGATATTCATTTTAAGTGGTGCCCAATTTCGCAAACGCAGTTCTTTAAGACCTTGAAAAAGTCCGCAGTCCACCATAATATTTGAATTCTTATGAGAAAATACATATTTCGAACCGGTTACTGTTCCGGTCGCACCTAGAAAACGAAGTGAAGCCATTGTAATACCCTCATTATTATTTTTGATTAAAATAATCGACCAGAGTAGATCTGATCTGTGCAGTAAACAGGTCTTTACCAGCAGTATTCAAATTAATACCATTGCTAAAATAGCGATCAACTGAAAGTCCTGCATTACTCATTTCATTTATACGAGCTTGCAAGTCAATATGTTCAATATTTTCTAACATTGAACTTTGTTTGATCAAGCCATAGAATTGCGGGTCCATTCTGATGCGGAATGCATCCAGTTCCAATGCTTTTTCATAATATTTAAGGGCTTCTTCATCATCCCCGGCATGCTCTGAGATCATTGCCTTGCAATAATAATAGATAGCTGTTTCCGGTTCCCATGCTTCTAGGTCGTCAATCCAGCGTTCAATAGTAAAACGATCAACATTATCAACTAATATTTCACATTCTTGTGCAAAGCTATCATCCTGTAATTCTTTATCGTCATAAAATGAACGATATGGTGGCGTTTTAATATTCACAGGCATAGAAACAAAGAAAATAGGACAATCGCTTTTCTTTGCGATTTTCTTTAAATTGCGTTCAAAATATGATCTGGATTCCATATAGTTATTGGATTCATATGCTACGATCCATTCATCCGGATCACGAGGAGGAAATACTTCCTGGGGTTCTTTTTTTAAAAAGATAAAACGATCTAATATTTGAATAAAGCGATGATTTTTCATGCTTACAAAGAAATTTAAACCCCAGTAATTATCAATATCCTGCATCCATGCACTCTTCCTCGGAATTCCATAAAACTCATTTCCGCCCATTATAACCACGCAAGCATCTGCCTCGTATCGATTTATACTGCTGACAAGTCGTTTCACTGCAAAGCTGTTGGTATAGGGTACTACCAATTGCACAATATCATAATAAACCGAATCCTCTTCTTTGAAATCCGGAATGATCTGTTCCTTATTAATATCGGGAAATGCCGAACAAAGAGTCTGGTCGCCAATTAAAAATATCCGGTAAGAATTTTCCGGTTTTTCCATTGGGATCTCTTGTGGCAAGATATCTACATTCGTGAATTGTTTTGGAGAGATAAAGCGACGATAATAGATCTGATTCAGTTCATAATTTTGAGCATTATCTGATTGATTAAAAAGCAAATATGATTCGCCTACACCGGTAAAACGCAATGCTAATTCAAGCAAGATCACGATCAAAATCGGTGATAATCTAAAAAATACATTATAGGCTAATCGTCTGAATGATACTTTCATATTTACATCGGAAACGGAGTTGAACCGGAATTTGCCCCCAGAACAATAATTAAAAAGAAAAGAAAAAGAAGAAACACCGATACCAAAATATAATGGTGTCGGTCAAAAACAAAGTCAACCATAGTCTTCAACAATGATCTGAATTCATTCATGAAAATTCCTCATCTTTTATTAAATATACATAAATCTTCGGTCAGACTGCAATCATTCATCACGCTTTTTGAATAATAGAGGTAATAGAAATAAGTTTGCGATATTAATAACAACATGAGCAATTGCTACAAAATAAATACTTCCACCCTGTGAAACAAAATAACAAAGAAATACACTGATCATGAATATCCATAAGGTTGACCAGAAGCCTTGGATACCTGCATGAAGCAAAGAAAATACGGCTGATAAAAGTAATGCCGACCATATCCAGTGCGACCATAGCGGAATAATAGCCATATAAATAAAGCCGCGGAACATGATCTCTTCTACAATTGAGCCACTAAGCGAAATACTTAAAGCCCAACGTTTTTGGATTGGAGTTACAGGTAACATATAATCGGTACGATGAATCCATTCTCTAATATTCTTTCTTCCTATGAAGGCAACAATAATATCCAAAACGGATAGCAATAAGGCCATTCCGAGACCAGCCAAAGCACCCCATACAAGATCCATTAAAATATTATCACTTCTGAATAAATCTTGCAAATTTTGCATCCAGCTTTCAAGTCCGAGATGTACAGAAGCGGAACGGGCAATAATGATTGAGATCAATACATAAACAAAAAGTAGTAAAATTGACATTACAGCTTGTTGGATCATACCAAGAGAATTCCATAACTGATCCGGAGTAACTTTTAATTTTTTTTCAAATTGAGGTCCATTATCCAACGTATGTAATTCCTTTTCCCGATTTTGAAACCCAGCTGTTATCTTTAATAAAATACCTCCATGGTAGGTCTTTTCCATGATTAATACCGATTCGTGTGGAGTGACCTATCATATTCTCCGCTAATTTATCTCCGGCTTCGATCCAAATCTTGTTTTCACAGAGGTCAATCCCATTTTCTGAGCGATTTATTTTCAAAGCCTTGCATAATTTTGCCGGTCCATTAGTTACATTTGAGATCTTCTTTTTATCAGATGTAACTTCTCCGTAACGATGAACAAGCATATCTTCAATTCCATCAACAGGTTCTACAGCACGGATCAAGACCGCATCGCCCTGCCCGATCTCACCAGCTACCACATTGCAGCAAAAATGCATGCCATAAGTAAAATATACGTACAAATGACCAGGTGCACCGAACATCACCTTATTACGCGGTGTTTGTCCATTAAATGAATGCGCCGAAGGATCGTCTTTTTGAGCATAGGCTTCAACTTCTACGATACGAGTCGACAATTGTCTTCCATCATCTAAAATTCTTATAATTAAACAACCAAGCAAACGGGTTGCTAAAACATGCAGGTCTTGTTTATAAAATGATCGGGATAAAGGAGCGTGCATCATGATCTTTTTAAATGCTCATGCAAAAATTGCAATGCCTCTAGATAGCTTTCTTCTTTTTTACCATAAAATTGTTCTATGCAAACATCTTTTGTCACGGATATGGAACGAAATTCTTCGCGCTCATAAATATTTGAGAGATGAACCTCTATAACGGGTATCGCTAAAAGTTCGATCGCGTCCCGAATAGCATAACTATAATGAGTAAAAGCCGCCGGATTAATGATAATACCCTTAGAGATCTTGCGCTGACGATGCAACATCTTAATGATCTTCTCTTCCGAATTGAACTGGTAAATGCTTACATCCAATCCTAATTCTTCAGCTTTTCGACGTATCATTTTATTCAATTTATCAAGCGTTAAACTACCATATTGAGCTTTATCACGATGGCCCAGCATATTTAGATTTGGACCATGGATAATACAAATCTTTTCATTCTTTTTTTCTGTACTCATGAGCCTTTTCCATTCGTAAAGCGTTCTTTTAACCAAAGCAAGGTTTCCCTGACCATTTCAGGTGTAATATCATTAACGATCACCGGAGATCCGATATCTTTTAAGAGAACAAAATTTAATTTACCGTCTCTAATCTTTTTATCATGCATAAGAGCTATCATTGCTCTATCAATATCCAGAGTACTCAAATCATGTCCAAGTTTAATTTTAAATAGAGAATCAATAGCTGATTTTCCCTTGATGGAATCCAAGCTAAGTTTTTCCATGCTAATCTTCAATGCAGCGCACATTCCAAGAATGACTGCCTCACCATGTAGAAATTTACCATAACCGCAGCTTTTTTCGATGGCATGACCGATAGTATGTCCAAAATTTAAAAGCATACGAACACCGTCTTCTTGTTCATCTTCTGATACGATCTTTGCTTTGATCTCTACAGAACGGCGAATGATCTCTGATATCAGTTCCATATCTTTTAGTGAAATAATACTATTTTTATTGTCCAAACATTTCTGTAAAAGCGACGCATCCCTGATAAATCCATATTTAAGGATCTCGCCATATCCACAGATCAGTTCACGAATTTCTAGAGTTTTCAGAACAGTAGGATCTATAAGAACGACCTTAGGTTGATAAAAAGCACCGATAAGATTCTTGCCTTGAGAGTGATTAACACCCACTTTTCCACCAACGGAAGAATCTACCTGAGAAAGCAAAGTAGTTGGTAACTGAATAAAGGGTAATCCGCGAAATAAACTGGATGAGACAAACCCTGAAATATCACCGACAATACCGCCACCAAGTGCAATAATAGCACAAGATCTGTCATAAGATTTTTCAATAAGTTCATCGTACAACTTGGATACTGTTGTCAGATTCTTATTCTCTTCCCCAGTGGGTAATAAAAACGTATCAACATCATAACCTGATGTTATTAGTGATCTTACAACTCTTTCGGAATAAAGCTTTTTTACGGTTTTAGAAACCAACAAAGCAACTTTATTGCCTTTTTTTAGAAAAGCTTGTACTTGTTCACCAACGCTCATTAACAAGTGTTGATCGATCATGATCTGATATGATCGTTCCGCAATGTCGACTTTTACAGTTCTCATTTTATCATGCTCTTGATCTTTTTTGCAGCCTCTTTGGGTGTTAATCTATCTGTATTGATAATCATATCGGCTTGTCTATAAATGTGGGTACGACCGTTCAAAATATTTTCAATATGTTCTACCCTGATCGGTTTTGGCAGTAAAGGTCTGTCTTCATTTTTTATTCTTTCAAGTATCAGTCCAGGATTACATTTTAGCCAGACTACTTTTCCCGCCCTTTTCATCCATCTTCGGTTTTCTGTTCTTACCGGAAAACCACCACCGGTTGAGATAACTGCCGGATCTGAGATTTTGAGTTGACGCGCAGTTTCGGACTCATACCCCCTAAATACTATTTCACCCTCTTCAAGGAATATCCGTTCAATACTTTTTCCATATTTTTCAACGATCTTTTGGTCAAGATCTATCAAATCGTAATTCAGGATCGAAGCCAACTCTTTTGCAACTGCCGACTTTCCTGAACCCATCATTCCTATGAGGAATATATTCATTTTATTCTTCCAAAAATCTTTTCTTGATCATATCCCAATTATCAGCCCCAAAACGGGCAAATATAGCGTTAAGTATAGGTCGTGCAATGAGATTCTCCGCAACGACTGCTGCTGCCGGAAGCGCGCAGGTATCACTACGTTCTTTATGGGCATCCACTTTTTCCATACTTTCAATATTAAAACTTTCCAAAGCCTTTGTCAGAGTGGGAATAGGCTTCATCACCGCATTGATAACGAGGGGCTGGCCATTGCTCATACCACCTTCTAAACCTCCCGCGTGATTTGATGTCCGCAAAATTTCATCGTCTTGGATTTTAAAAGCATCATGATATTGGGACCCACGTTTATCGGCAGCTTCAAAGCCATCACCAAAAGAAATGCCTTTGATCGCTTGTAAACCCATGACCTCGGAAGCCAAAGCTGTATTTAATTTATCGTCCCAATGGACGTAAGAACCCAAGCCTATGGGTAAGCCAAAAACAACAATTTGAAAAACACCGCCTACAGAGTCACCGGCAGCTTTAACACTGTCGATTTCTTTTCTCATTGCCTTTGCTTTATTCTCATCAATACAGCGTACATCGGAAGCATCAACTTTTTTTAGTAATGCTTCACTTACTTCTGACTGAGATACTTTAATTGTACCAAGCTGAGTAATGTGAGAATAAATATTTATTCCTAATTCTTCCAAAAACTGACGGCAGATTGCACCGGGTAATATTCGTGCTGCTGTTTCTCTGGCAGATGCACGTTCCAAGACGTTTCGAATATCATCAAAACCATATTTTTTTATTCCAGGATAATCTGCGTGTCCCGGACGAGGAATCTCGACTTTTTCCGAAACATCGGATTCAACCGGATCCATTTTATATTGCCAATTCTTAAAATCTTTATTTTGAACCATGAGTGTCACAGGTGAAGCCAAGGTCATACTGTTACGCAGACCACTTAAAACTGCAACTTTATCTTGCTCGATCTTCATCCTGCCACCACGACCATAACCCTGCTGACGACGCCAAAGTTGAAAATTTATCTGCTCAATATTGACTTGAAATCCGGCGGGTAAACCCTTGACCATGCAGGTCATTGCAGGTCCGTGGCTCTCACCACCGGTCATGTATGTAATACTCTCGTTCATATTTCGCTCCAAATCGTTCGTAAAACTTAAGATACGGTATTAATATGCGTAATGGTATGAATTATTGAATTCACATCTGCATTTTGTTCACCACCAAACCATATTTTTTGTGCTTCAACGGCCTGATAAACCAGCATTTTCATGCCATTCAAAGTGGGAATATTCTGCTCTTTTGCCTTTAGTTCAAGATGTGTTGGATAAGGTGCATAATTCAAGTCAAAAAGATAATCCTCTTTATCAAGATCAATGAAGCTATCAGGGATCTCCGGGATCTTTGCTCCGCCGACAGGTGTACAGTTAATCCATAATCTTGGGATCTTGGGCAAAAGGTCAAAAACAGTTATATTTAGCGTGGAGTACATTGAATTTATAAATTCATCACGCTCTGCTCTTTGTTCACCACCTTGTACTGTTATTGCTTTAAAACCAAGCTTCTCAAGTCCGAACGCGACGGCTCTTGCAACCCCGCCATATCCGATAATAACAGGATGATAAGAAATGTAATCCGGAATGTTTTCCTTGATAGATCGAATAAAACCAAGATAATCCGTATTATAGCCTTTCCAGATTCCATTACGAATATCAACTGTATTGACAGCTCCGATCTTCTCGGCAACAGGATCGAGTGTTTTACAGTGATCCATGATTGTTTGTTTATGAGGAATGGTCACATTAAAACCGGAGAGATCTTCAAAAGTCTTGGGGATTGCTTCATTCAATTTTCCGGGTGCTATATCAATAATATTATAATCTATAGAGAATTTACTGATCAGCTCGTGAATGACTGGACTCAAAGAGTAGGCAATTTTATATCCAAGTAATGCAAATTTCATTTTTTACTTATTCTACCTAAAATATTATAAAAATTCGGATAAGATATATCCACTGTTGACCAACCTCGAACATATATAGGCTTTTCACTTATCAAACCGGCGATCGAAGCGGTCATAGCAATACGATGATCGCCATGGGCATCCACTTCTCCACCTTTCAACTTTATACCGCCTTGTATACTCATACCATCATCAAATTCTTCTACTTTTGCACCAATATTTTGTAGCATGGCAACAGTCGATGAAATACGATCACTTTCTTTATATCGTAATTCTTTTGCACCACGAATAGTAGTAAGACCTTTTGCCTGAGTGGCTATCAAGGCAAGAAGTGGTAACTCGTCAATCAAACTAGGTACCTGTTTCGCACGTATATCAAATTGTCGTAAAGCAGATGAACGAACGACCACATCACCCGCCGGCTCTAAGTTCTTATCTTTTGCTATCAAATCAATATCAGCCCCAGAAGCTTTGAGCAAAGAAATAAAAGCCGTTCGAGTCGGATTCATTGACATCTTTCTCAAAAACAGTCGGCTTTTTGGTAACAAGAGCCCGGCCGCAACCCAATATGCTGCGGAGGAAGGATCGCCGGGAACCGAATAATCAAAGCCCGGGATTGAACGGCGCAATGTATGAACAGAAATAATATTTTTATTTTGAAAGACCGGTATGCGGAACATTTTCATCATTTTTTCAGTGTGGTCTCGGCTTTTGAGGGGTTCTTCTACAAAGGTCTTGCCCTGAGCCGATAGACCAGCAAATAAGACACAAGATTTTACTTGAGCGCTGGCAACGGGGAGAACATATTGTATACCGTTTAGTAATTTTCCCTTGATTTTCATAGGTAAATGACCATCTTCGGCACTTATATCGGCACCCATTTTTTTTAACGGTTCAATCACGCGTTTCATGGGACGAATTGAAAGGGAATCATCACCTGTCATTATAACATTCAAATTTTCCCGTCCGGCAAGTAAACCTGACATCAAACGAACCGTTGTACCTGAATTTCCGCAATTCAAGATACCGTCCTGAGGTTGCTCCCAGCCATTAATACCCGGACTATCAACATCGACCGTAAATTTACCCAGTTGAAAATTTACACCAAGTTTTTGCAAACATGCAATAGTCGATAATGCGTCTGCGCCAATGTTCAAATGTTTTATCTTTGAAACCCCTTTTGCGATAGCGGCAAACATTAAAGTACGATGACTCATTGATTTATCACCCGGAAGCGTAATCTGACCGCGTACGGAATCAACTGGTTCGACAATTTTGATATTGTGATCGGACATAAATTCGTTAAAAATTTAAGAGGTTAAAGTTTAAGGTTTACAGTCATCCGGTTACTAGTTACTAGTTATCAGTCACCAGTTACTCTTTTATAACCGTGACAAAATCTGTCACATTATATTCCAGATCTTGGATACCTTTATCAATCATTTTAAGTTCGTAAAGGCTTTTACAATTTTGTGATGCTATAATAAGCGCATCACTTGGTAACTTGCCTTCTGACAGCATTCTAGCAGAAAGTGCCGTGTCTTCTTCTTCCACTAGCAAGACATCTGGATAATGCTCTTTTAGATAGCTTTTACATTGGCGTAAAGCTTGAGGATGCGAATGAATAGAAGAAGGTTTCTCAGCATTGGAATCTTTTCGACCCATCAAACATTGATTAACGATGAAAGGAAAAAAGCCGGTTATTTTACAACTGTGCTGTGCCAATCCCTGAACAGTTTCAAGCACCATGCCACCCACAGCGTTCTGTATCGGCATTAAACCAACTTGAATAAAACCAAAATTCAATGCATCATAAACACGTTCGGCCGTGGTTAAACAAAACAATTCACCCTTGGCCACTCGATTATTCTTTAGCCAGCGCTGCCCGGCTTCCTGAGAGAAACTACCCTCATCGCCCATTACACCTAAGGTAAATGGACCTGAGTATTGCATATTCTCTTTACGAATATATGCGGATACTTCATGTGTAGCCTGCAAAAATTCCTTGAACATATTCACGGATTGCGGATTATACAATAACATATCTCGAAACAACTGCTTTGTATCGTTGTCACAAAAATTTTCAACATCACGTAGCATATTATACCCCTTTGTCGGAGTATTGGTATTCGGTAGATCCATTCGTTTTAGCACATTGCCTACAAAATGGGTAACACCCTGAGAGTATGCAATGCTTCTATCATGTTCGGTCGAGGATATGATCTTTGTAAAAAATCGCCATGAAGCAAATATCTCAGACCATAAAGAAGCTAGTTCAGGATACTGATCTGATGGTGTAATGATCATGAGATTATTTTGATTGGGAGCATAGGAGTCCGGTCCGAAAAGAGGGTGTACTCCAAGATGTTTGATCTTGGGAATGTTAACATCCATCCATTTTATCGGCATTGATTTAACGGATGCCATATCAATGATCGTTGCATCTTTAGCAAAATGTGATGCATTATCTTTAACAAATGATTCCATTAGTGAAATGGGAATACATAAAAATATTACATCTTGCTTCAAGGCTGTTTTTAAGTTCACAAAACGGATGTTTTTCTTTTCATCCGGAAAAACGTCCGTATTATTTTCATACACCAATACAGATCCGTATTCGGATAAAATATCCACCCATAATTTCCCAAAACGTCCATATCCTATAACAGAAAAGGTCAAATTTTCAATATTAGTTTTTTGCAATAGTCTTCCCTAAGGCTCCGGCAATGATCTCGATCTCTTTCATCAATTGAGTAAATTGCTTTGGATACAGTGATTGTGC
>CAYTLV010000009.1:16571-21251 GCA_964438445.1 uncultured bacterium
GCTGAATTCAACCATTCATCAATTGTTGCGGATATACCACGCTTAAGAAGGAAAGGTTTATCGACATTAGCCAATTCCTTGAGTAAAGCAAAATTCTGCATATTTCGCGCACCGATCTGAATAATATCAACATATTTTTCAAAAAGAGGAATATCGCTAATAGCCATGATCTCGGTAACCACAGGAGCTCCGTATTTATCGCCGACTTCTCGAAGATAGATCAATCCCTCTTCTCCCAGTCCTTGAAATGCATAAGGTGAAGAACGTGGTTTAAAAGCACCACCACGGATCATATTTGCCCCGCTAGCTACGATATCTTTAGAAATATCATCCAGTATATCTTTACCTTCTATGGCGCAAGGTCCGGCAATAACGGCTATTTCATTACCTCCGACCGTAACATTTCCTATCTTTACTTCCGAATTTAAAGGATGAAAAGCTCTCGAACATCTTTTGTAGGATTCTTGAACACGAAAAGCATTTAATACTCCGTCAAAGACCTTAAAAAAATCGGGCGTTAGGATTTTGGTATCACCAATTACGCCATAAATGGTATGTTCCTGTCCCTGGCTCGGATGGTATTCAAAACCATGCGAAGTCAGATAGTTTTCTACATGAGCTTGTTGCTCTCTAGTTGCATTCGGCTTGAATACAATAATCATGTGTTCGATCCTTTATAATTTTAAATTTGGGATAGCACCGATCGCCAGATCGGCAAACCATCCTTTACGATAATACATAACACCGGTCGCCGCGATCATAGCAGCATTATCCGTACAATATTCCAAAGGTGGATAAAAGAAATCAATTCCCATTTTATCTGCCATGGATTTTAATTCTGAACGCAAGCGTCTGTTTGCTGCAACACCTCCGGCAATAATAACTTGCTTATGCCCCGTCGCCACAATTGCACGACGCACTTTTTCTTTTAATACATCCACAACCGCTTCCTGAAAGCTGGCTGCTATATTCGCTTTATCCTGATCATTGGGGTCAGGATGTTTTTTTACATAATTCAATACAGCCGTTTTCATTCCACTAAAACTAAAATCTAAACTATCCGGTTCTAACAAAGAACGAGGAAATTTAACGGCTTTGGGATCACCACTATCGGAAAGAGTATCAATGATAGGGCCGCCAGGATAACCGATTTTTAACAATCGTGCTGTTTTGTCAAAAGATTCTCCGGCTGCATCATCACGTGTTGTTCCAAGAATATTAAAGTCCTTTACGCCCTTAACATCAACCAGCATTGTATGTCCACCTGAAACAAGAAGGCAAAGAAATGGAGGTTCTAATTTAGAATACTCCAACATGGGAGCATATAAATGTGCTTCAACATGATTAACTGAGATAAAAGGTATATTTTGTGCTAAAGCAAAACCCTTAGCATAATTCAAGCCCACTAATAAAGCACCCATTAGACCCGGTCCATAGGTTACAGCAATGGCATCAATGTCATTAGGAGATAATTTTGCGCTTTCAAAAGCTGAGTGAACAACTTGAGAAATGGCATGTTCATGAGCACGACTTGCCAGTTCGGGTACCACTCCCCCATATTTTTTATGGATCATTTGAGAATACACAATATGCGATTCAACTTCAAAGCCTTTTAAGATCGCGGCACTTGTCTCATCACATGAAGATTCTATCCCTAAAATCCGTGGATTTAATTCTTTTTCACTCATTCTTCCATATTCTTTCTTATTACCACTACCTCAATCTGCTCTGGGTTAATATTAATAACATCTAAAACTTCATCAGGTGATGATATTTTTACAGGATAATAGTTTTTATTTGGGAACCACTGTGATAAATAATCAAAATGCACATAGAAATCACGACGTGTCAGATTTTGAATTTGACTATTTCCGCCGGTGACTCTTAAGCTGACTGTGTTCGGAATAAATTGAATTTCAAGATCAGACGGTTGATTCTTAACTTGTATGGGAATATTTGAGATCGTCCGCTCACCGATCATCTCAATATTAAATTCTACATCAATTTCTTCAGGTATAATATTGACTAAAGCTTGATTAGGATTAATAACAGATATTGTGGATATAAATGTCATATCTGCATTATCTTTTTTTATTAATTCAGTCTGCAATTGATCATACTCTAGCAATAAAGTTTGTGGTCCTGTAAGCGTTACTTCTGATAATTCGGGAGCGTTGACTTGAATGAAGCCGGGTCGAACGGATATATCTGAGTGTATCTTTACAGAAACTATCTTTTCAATTTTATTATCGATCATGACATATACGCTATCTGGATACACCACTTCTAAAAATTTCATTTCAGATTGTAGCATTACTTGATTGGGTCGTTCCTGATAATAGCTTTTTAAAGAAATTTTTTGATCATTGGCGATAGTCCCAACATCAAGAATCAAAGAAGATTTATTTGACCATCGCTGCAAATACAGCGAACGACCGGGACCTTCAACTCGCACCTTAACAGATTGAGGTAGAACTTGACCCAAGGTTTTTTCTACTCTTGGCTCATAGACTGTCAATGGCAGCTCGATCACCCCAACATATGTCTGGCTTGATACGATCAGGAACCATAGGATCATGGCAGAGATAGCAACAATAATTTTTGGAATAAATTTTTTCATATTAATTACCCTAAATTAAATAAATTTAAGGATAATATTTCAATTTCACAATTTAAAATAAAATATCAAGCACTTTCATCATAATAGACTATGATTCGTCAATAATATAGTGGAATTATGGTATAATTTGTCGGAAATATCATTTATTTACACTTAAAAGCAAAAGAGCCATATGTCAATTGACACATGGCTCTGCTTTATCATATAGATTTCAGTATTTATTTACTGTCTTCTTCACTTTTTTCTTCTGCGGGAGCTTCTTCTGTTTCTTCAGCTTTTACTTCCGCTTTTTTTGTGCTTTTTTTCTTCGGAGCTTCTTCTTCTGCAGGAGCTTCTTCTTCTGCTGCTTTTTTCTTAGCTTTAGGAGCTTTTTCAACTTCTACAGCTTCTACAACTTCTACAGCTTCTACAACTTTTTCAGCTTCTACAGCTTTTGCAGCTTTTGCAGCTTTTGCAGCTTTTTCGGCTTTTTCTTCTTTCGCTTTGAATTTAGAAAGAAGATCATCCGGGATCTCAAGCTTCTGTGTTACATCTGCGTGTTTAGACATAACACGTGCGATGTCTTTATCATCTTCTGATAAACCGAGATCTTCACTGGCAAGCACGATCTTACGATCTTCCTGACGAACTTCAATGACACGAAGTTCCAACTCGTCGCCTACTTTGATACCGCGTGTGTAATCACGTTTGTCCTTTTTAGACATTGTATTCAAAGGAACGATAGCTTCAACTTCTTCGCCTTCGATAGTCATAATGATACCTTTATCAAGGATCTTCAAGACTGAGGCTTTGACCATCTTGTTTGACTTGTATTTGTTTTCCAGGACTTCCCAAGGATTTTCTTCAAGTTGTTTATAACCCAAAGAAATCTTACGGTTTTCATTATTTATCTCGAGGATCACAACGTCAATTTCCTGTCCTTTTTGAAGAACTTCTTTCGGATGGCGAACCACTTTGATCCATGAAAGATCAGAAACGTGGATCAATCCGTCAATACCTTCTTCGATCTCAACGAAAGCACCGAACTGAGTCAGGTTGCGTACAATCCCTTTAACCTTCATACCCGGGGCATATTTCTTTCCGAGTTCATCCCAAGGATCGGGTTGTAATTGTTTTACACCGAGAGAGATCTTGCGATCTTGTGAATCAATGGCTAAAACTTTTGCTTCCACTTCATCATTGATCTGATAGATCTCTGAAGGATGTTTAATATGCTGTGTCCAACTCATTTCTGAGATATGGATCAAGCCTTCAACACCTTTTTCAAGTTCTACGAAAACACCATAGTTAGTAATGGAAACGATACGTCCGTTAATAACTGAGTCGAGGGGATATTTTTGTTCAATATCTTCCCAAGGATGTGATTCAAGCTGTTTAAGACCCAAAGATACACGTTGTTTTTCAGTATTATAGTCAATGACCTTAACTTCAACAACGTCGTCAATGGAAAGCATTTCAGAAGGATGCTTAATGCGTCCCCATGACATATCAGTGATATGAAGCAAACCGTCAACGCCACCAAGGTCAATAAAAGCCCCAAAATCGGTAATATTCTTTACGCGACCTTTGAGTATCTGGTCAACTTGGATCTGGCTAAGCAGTTCTTCACGTTTTTCTTTAAGAGCTTCTTCAAGAATTTCTTTGCGACTGACAACGATATTCTTACGAGCTTCGTTCAATTTAACGATCTTCAAATCCATGTTTTTACCAACATAAGCATCGAAATCAATAACCGGACGAACATCGATTTGTGAACCGGGCAAGAAACCTTCAACACCGCCAAGATCAACGACCATACCGCCCTTGATACGTTTGACAATGTAACCTTCAATGATACCATCGGCATCATGAACTTCTTTGAGGCGTTCCCATGCACGGAGAAAGTCAGCTTTCTTCTTTGAAAGGATCAATTGACCTTTACGGTCTTCGATCTTATCAACATATATTTCAATTTCATCTCCAAGTTCCGGAATGTTGTTCCCAAATTCTTCTACGGGGATCAAACCTTCGGACTTGAAACCAATATCTACAACAACTTCTTTATCCGTAATACGGATAAC
>CAYTLV010000010.1:0-18452 GCA_964438445.1 uncultured bacterium
ATTCATCACTGTAGCGCCAAAGAAAATGAATGGTGTAATCAATGCCGACACCTATCATGACTGATGAAAGAAGCGCTGTTGCGGCATCCAGTCTTATTTGAAAATATCCCATTAATCCAAATAAAATACTTTCAGCAAGTAGTAAAGGTAGAGAAGCAAAAATACCTGCCCCAACGGATCGAAATACGATCATTAGAATGATCATTACCGCTACGACAGCCAATATTAGGGATTTTATTTGTCCGTTTACTATGGCTAGATTCATTTCAGAGGTTATAAGAGCTTCGCCACCCAACATGCTTATATTGGGGTCGTTCTTTGTGAGAGCTTCAATATCCTCAACCACATTTTTAATTATAAAGCCATCCGCTTTATTAATTCGAATGATCATTTGCGCTTGTTCGTAATTAAAGTCGATCAACTGCTCAAAATCATCCGGATCTCCATTCATATAATAAAGTTCCATATACTGTGCAACCGCTTGAGATGTCTCGGGAATTTGATTGTAGCGTGGGTCATCATCATCATAGAGACCCTTGGAAATTTCTTTGATAGCATTAACGACAGATGTAACCTTCCCAACGTCCGGGTTTTCAAGGAGAGCCGATTCATATCCTTCCATGCGTTTAAGTAATACAGGGTCTTTGATATTTCCTTCAAACAAAATCGATAAAGTTTGTGCACCTCCAAAATGTTCATTGATCAATTTACTGCTACGCTTAATAGAATGTTTTTCTTTAAAGAAATTTTCCACATTTCCATCAATTTTCAGGCCGAACATTCCTAAAGACACGGCAATAGAAACTATAAGTGATATGACGACAATTTTTTTAGGTCGGTGAATGATAAATTGACTGAGTTTATTTAGTAATCGATCTAATAATTGGGGTTGATATTTCCCATTTCGAAATTTCTTTTTCCGGGCCTTTTTAGGAAGATAGCTAAGAACAGCGGGAATAAATAATAGACTTAGGGCAACGGCCCACATAATTCCAAGAGATGTCAAGACACCCAATTGGCGTGCGTGAATAATAATATGAACCAACAAGCCGAGTATTCCCACAACAGTGGTAATGCCGGTGACCAAAATGGGGTATTTTAAACTAGTGAAAGTATTTTTTGCCAGTTCAATTTTGCTCCAGTCGGGGTGCTTTTCCAGCAGTTCATTGTATTTTGCTATCATATGGATCCCGTAATCATTCGCAACGGCAATAAGCATGACCGGCATTAAAATAGTTACAATTGCAATTTTCCATCCCAGGAGTGGCATGAGTCCAAAGGAAAGGATCATTGCCATCAATACTGCCCCAAAAGGAAGTAAGACACCTCGTAATTGTTTAAAGGCTAAATACAGCATCCCGATCATTAGAAGAAAACCGATAGGCAGAAGAATAGCAACATCTTTGAAAATATCATTAATAATAGTGGCATTGACAATGGGAAGGCCGCCCGTATAAAGTGTCTCATTCCCGGGATTTTCCTCAAGTATCATTTCAATCTTATGAACAATTTCATTTTCTTCATTATTCTTTTTTGGCGTTATTAAAATTGCAGTTTTTGTAAAGTCCTCAGACACCACCGTTCCATAAACCAGTGAGTTCTCCCGCAGATTTTCACGTAAACGCTCTCGATCACTCTGCGATTTAGGGATACGTTTAATAGCAGGATCCACAATCATGGCCCCGGTCTCATTATTGATTTGCTTAAGAGTATAAAGAGAAGTAACTCGTTCAATATCGCCATGACGCTGGAATGCTCGTGTAAGCTTTTTTACACGTTCTAGGGTTATAGGATCTAATACATCGTCAGTTTCAAGAACAACAATAATGAGATTATTACTTCCAAAAATAGATTCAATATGTGTTGTTTGAATACGTGATGCCATGGTTGATGGTATCATATCATTGATATCCGGCTCAATTTCCAAATGCATTAATCCAAATGCAAATAACAGGGTCAAGAGCGGGAAAATAATAATAATCGCAAGGCGATATTTAATAATAAATTGTTCAATTCGCATAGTTTATCCCATTAAAATGTAAGTTTAAGTTCACAATAATATCCGTTATATAGTGGACTTAACAGGTTGAAGAGTGTCTCGTCATCTCCATGATAAAAATTCATTCCCAGTGACAAAGCTAAAGCATCTGCTATATCAATTTGTACAAGAGGTGCAAGGAGATATTCATCAGTACTTAAATTGTAGCTAAAAGAAGTTTCGATATTTAAAGTTTCGTGGAACATGCTCAAGGCCGCTCGTGCAAAGATATTATGGAGATATTCTTCAGTTTGGCGAAAGAACAAATGATTGTACAAAGCTAATTGATGATCCATCATTAAGCTTGGATCATTAGGCTCAATAAGTTCACAATAATCCTTAACGAATTTGAAATTATATTCAAATAACATCTGCAGTGCTCGCCATGAGCGATCCAATCCCAAGGTCAATTGGATTTCCGGATTGGGGATATAAGGATCATTATTTTCGTTTTCAGGGATCATATATGTACCTTCACAGCGAATACTCCATGCATTATAATTCATGGCTGCGTCAAACCCAAAAACCTCTTGCCGCCAAGGCTTAGGAAAAAAATCATAACTTACCAGGGTTGGAGAAATAATTTGGATCTCAGCTGCAATGCCCGGTTGAAGAGCATATGAGTTTTGATAGGAAAACGCGGCATCAAATTCGGATGTCCGAATATCGATTTTCATTGCTCCGCCGCTGCTTTCAAATGAACGATCAGGAAGGGTCATATCAATAAATTGAACACCCGCCGGCATTTCAAACATAGAGAGTGGAATTAAATTTGGCGAATATATGGGAATCCAAATTCCTTGTATATTGAACCCGGATCCAATTTGGAGTGAAGAATTTACTAAAAAATTTCCTAAGCGCATATCATCGGGATCAATGGTTATATATCGCGTATCTTTGGGGGTAATATTATCGATCGACCTAAAAACATCCACCCGGCCCCATGGAAGGATTTGCTTTCCAAGCCGTAGGTTTAATCCACCCAGCGATACATCTACGTATGCTTCCCGGAGGTTGATCTCTAGCTCTTGTTTATCCAAATAATTTGAGTTGGAAAAACGTATATCCGCAAATGCATATCCAATATTTTCTTTTTGAGCTTTAAGTTTTAGGCTTGCTTGTGCGGTGAGTCTTTTTGAATAAAGTGAATCTTTTTTGCCGTCAACGTAGATTGTTGACCGTACATCACCTGCAAGTTCGTATGTGCTTGAAGGAAGTTGCAAAGCGCTTTCAAAAAGTCCCTGAGCAAACAGCAAATTAGTCAAGAAGAGTATTAATAATGTACGTCTCATTCATATTACCTTATTTGAGTTGGATGAACTATAAGATAATATTTATAAAAAATCGCCCAATGTTAGCGGATTGAACCCGTAAAAGTATAAAAACGTCAAAATGATACAAAGAAGCGATTAATATATGATTTTATTATGAAATGTTATTAAAGATCAGTTGTTTATTTTTCGAAATTCCGAGGGTGTCATTCCCACATGTTTTTTAAATAGAGTATTAAAAGATGATTTGGAATTAAAGCCTGCATCATAACCGATCGCCAGAACGGTTAAGTTGTCATTTTTGGGATCTTTTAGTCGTTGCTTAGCATCTTCGATACGGTATTCATTGATAAAGGTATAAAAGTTTTTCTCGAGTTTTTCATTCAGTACTTGTGTAACGTGATGGCGCGGTACTGTAAGTCGTTGAGATACGTCAAGAATAGTTAGCTCGGGTTCGCGATATATTTGTTCGTTATTCATAAGATCCAAAAGTTTTACTTTTAATTTTTCCATACTTGCAGGGCGTAAACCTGAGCGTTCATATTTTGGTTTTTCAACCGGGATTTCTTCGGGATAGATGCGATCTTGCTGGTAGCCAAAAATACTAAAAGCAAAAGAATAGAAAACGAGAATACTGTTCCCGAGAAGCAGGGGGTCAAAATTAAAGTTTTTTGCAAAAACCCGTGTAAAGCCAAGTGCAAAAAGACCAAAATACATTACAAAAAACGTGATTGATACGAACAATGCCCATCCCAGCGTGATCTTCTGTGAAGTATAGGAATACATATCCTTGACCTTCTTGCGATGTATTCCAATCTTAATAAAGGTCATAATGGAATAACAGAAAATTGAGATCATGAGTAAAATAGCATAAGAAAAACGAACCGCTCTCAGTGGTGCATCTTCAAGATAATCATCAAAAATAAGGATGGGTTGATTTCGATAAACCAGTGCAAGAACCGCAAAAGCGATCACCGGAAGTAGCCATGAAATGTAATAATGCCGCAAACGGGGTTTGGGGTCGATCAGTGTACAGATATACATGTACATCAAAGGACCATAAACAAAGGGGGAAATTGGGAAGGCAGTGATCGTAAACTTGGTGTTGAACAGTGAGATCATCATTTGCACGGAAATAGCAAAAAGCCAGACTGTTAGAATACGATCAGGTAAACGGGCGTTTTTCTTTAGCAGAAGCATGATGCCTGCGTAAAAGGATTGCGCAAAACCAACAGATAGCACCGCAATGTTCAATGCAGTATAATCGCTCATTGAAACCTCTTTAAGGTTTTAAGCCCTGTAGTACGGAATCCTGCTTACTTGTTTTTTGGGCATCAGGATAAATGGGCAAAACTTGTAAATGCAATTCCTGTCCCTCTTTCATAATTGAAGCAAGGGGGTCTTCTTTTACACGCAGGAAATGATAACCCAAAGTATAATATTTTACAGGTTCATAAGGTTTAGGGTCATCCTTATGGTCTTTGTTATAAAGTTTGATCTCAGCGTTCCGTATCTCGATAGGGGCATTGTGCTCGGCTTTTCCCATATTTGATGCTTGGATTTTATCCAATACTTCCAAATAGGGCTGTTGAATAACCTTGGGTGGAGTTGAGTGTAAGAAATATATAGTACCATCATCGTCTTTCATGACCATGCCAAAATGCCCGATCCAATTATTGTGTTTATAGCCGCGAATCACACCAACGAGATCACCGGTCTGCAATTTGCCGAGTACAAGCGGCATGGCTTTCATAGGAACATAACTCCATTCCAAAGAATCTTCCGGCATATCATATGGAACACCGTGGCGAGCAAAGAATCTGCCCTTTTTTACATGGGTTGTATCAAGTTCAATATATTTCCCGCCCAATTCATTGGTAATGTCGTCAGCCAGCCAGCAATTGTTTTTAAACCAATCATATTCTCCGTAATGGTTACGGTTTATATAGCTGACAACGCCGTCTTTATAACGGATACGTTGTAAAATACTAAAGAAGCTTTGCCAATCATGTCCCATCGCCATGGCAAGAATATGCTCGGTGAAGACAACACAATCGCTTTTATCCAAAATGTAAAGTGGTTGTCGATCATATATCTCAACTGGATATTCACCCAGAAGATAGATCTCGTAAGGTTGTCCCAGGTTTTTGCGAGCAAGATGTTTCATGCGTTCGCGTAGATCCGGAATAGTATATTGCAAATAGGGAAGATAAGTATCGATATCTTCTTCATTGAATTCATATAAAGGTTTTGCGATCAAAGCTTGCAAAACTTCGCTGGGTATGTCGAGAGTATCAGCAGCCGCTTGATCGGTGGAATTTAATTCCGGAAGGGGTGCTTTGCACCCTGCGAACAGGATCAGTATTAGTGTTAAGATGAACAGTGGAAGTTTTCGTGACATGTTTACCTCGTTAGTATATTTGATTGGAAGATACAAAGGATTTCCTTTTTCAGGAAGTATTTAATACAATTGACCCATAATACAAAGCAACGAAATGTATTGTAATTGAGTACACATTTTTATAACATTTGCGCATGTTGTATAAAGTAACACATAAACAACAAATGATGACGATTTATCTCATACCTGCTTAATAAGCGTAGAAAGCATGATAATCTTGACGAAAGGTAAAGTTATTATATGAATATTGTAATTGTAGGTGGTGGTGAACTGGGTTCAATGGTAGCGGATCAGTTGATCCGTGAGAATCATAGTGTAACAGTAATCGAAAAATCTGAAAAACAGGCAAAGCATTTGAATGACAGCATTGATGCCTTGATCATCAATGGTGACGGCAATTATGTCCGGTTTTTAAAACAAGCAAATGTTGACAAAGCTGATCTCTTTCTTGCCCTTAGCAATAACGATAATGTTAACATAGTTTCCTGCGGACTTGTTAAAAAGCTCAGCAATGCGACGACCATTGCAAAGGTTGAAAATTATTCGCATTACTTTCCCGCTCCTCCCAACTTACCGGTAGATTTTGGAATTGATAAGACAGTTGCAACAAAGCAATTATCAATTAATAAACTTGTAGATCTTATTTCAGAGCCTGATGCCATGGAGCATATACACTTTATTCATGAGAACGTTAAAGTCATTGGTACGGTGATCAATGAACATTTTTCCGGCAATGGGATGAAATTAAAAGACATCACACAAGGCAATGCAATTTGGGAGAATGTTCGTATTATTGCCATCAAAAAGGATAATGAAGTATTGATCCCGGGCGGTGATGATGTCTTACATACCGGAGATAAGCTTTATATTATCGGAAAATCAAATGTCCTCAGAGACGTGATAAAATTTTACTTTGCTTCAAATGTTAAAGTCAAGTCTGTTGTTATTATTGGTGGTAATCAGATTGGTCGCGAATTTGCAAAAAGAATGGTCAAAGAAGGCAGAAAAGTCACTATCATTGAAGAAGATGAAAAAATATGTCAACATTTGGCAGAAGAGCTGGATAATGTTCTGATCATTAATGGTTCAGGTCTTAATCAGACGGTTCTCTCCGATCTGGACATGGAGAATTCTTTCGTAGCTTGTGTGACAGGCAGAGATGAGCATAATATCATTTCCGCCGTTATGGCTAAGAAGAACCATGCATATAAGGCTGTGTGTAATATCTCCAATGTCGCGATTTCTTCTATTATCAATCAGGTGAAAGATATTGATTCGGTATTTTCAACTGAGTCGCTTGCCTTTGGTGAGATCATAAAATATTGCCGAAAAGGTGATATCCTCTCTGTTACACCGGTTCCCTATATTGATGCAGAGACAATCAAGATCAAAATATCCGAGAAGATCGCACTTCTCGATAAACCATTGAGCAAAGTTAAATTCCCTACGGGAATGATTGTTGGTGCGATTTTCCGCGATGATGAGGTGATCATACCTCATGGAGATGATGAAATAAAAATGGACGATATTGTTATCGTATTTGTCTTGCCACAGTCTAAGAAATTAGTTGAAAAACTATTTTCATAATCGGGGTTTTATGAACTGGAAAGCGATCTTAAAAATTCAAGGTATTATCCTTATTATTCTAGCCGTATCTATGTGCCTGCCTTTGGCATTCTCGCTTTATTATGCCTCGGGAGATGCGCTTGACCTCTTAATGAGTATTGGGATCACTCTTGTTGTTGGACTTATTCTTGCACTTAGTTTTAATCCCGACAAACCCCTGCGCACCCGCGAAGGATTTGTTATTGTCTCTTTGGGATGGATCGCAGCAGCAATTTTTGGGGCTTTGCCCTTTTTCTTTAACGGTGTGTTTGACGGTAATTTTATTGATTGTGTTTTTGAGACGATGTCCGGGTTTACAACAACCGGGGCAACGGTATTGACTAATATTGAGATCGTTCCCAAAGGCTTACTCTTTTGGCGTTCTTTGACCCACTGGTTGGGTGGCATGGGGATCATTTTATTAGCCATTATTATTTTACCGGCTATTGGCTTAAGTTCTACTCAGTTGTTCAGAGCTGAAGTTCCCGGACCGACGAAAGATAAGATCAGTCCCAAAGTAAAAAATACCGCTATGATACTATGGCTCATTTATCTCGGTCTCACCGTTATGGAAACAGGTATGCTCATGCTCGGCGGTATGGATCTATATACGGCTCTCTGTCATACTTTCGGTACATTAGCGACAGGAGGATTTTCAACCTTAAATGCTTCAGTTGCGGGTTTTAACAGTTTATATATCGAAATGGTAATTCTGGTTTTTATGTTCCTTGCGGGTACAAATTTTGCCTTGCATTTTTTCCTTATACAAGGCCGATTGAAAGAGGTTATTAAAAACCGCGAGTGGCAATTCTATGTTTCGTTGCTTGTAATTGCTATCTTGCTGATTTCCTTAAGTGTTTTTAAATCTGATCTGGGTTATAATTTCTGGACTTCCTTGCGTTATGCGTCTTTTCAGGTGGTTTCCATTACAACCACCACGGGATATGTTACAGCGAACTTTGAGCTATGGCCCGCATTTACCAAGATTATTCTAGTCTTGCTGATGTTTGTGGGTGGTTGCGCCGGTTCCACAGGTGGCGGCATGAAGCAAATTCGTGTTATGATTGGCGGAAAATTCGTAGCAAAAGAGATCAGGAAAATCACTTATCCCAATGCTCTATTCTCCTTAAAGATCGGGAAGGAACATGTTAAAGAATATGTTATGAAAAATGTGATCGCATTTATTATTCTGTTTGTTGGACTATTTGCTTTAATCAGTCTATTCCTAACCTTCAGGGGTTATGATATTATTACTTCTTTTTCGGCATCGATCGCAACTTTAAGCAATATCGGTCCGGGGCTTGCAAGAGTAGGCGCGATAGAGAATTATGCTTTCTTTGATAATATTTCTAAGGTAGTGTTGACCTTTAGCATGCTCTTAGGACGTTTGGAATTATATTCCGTTATTATCATGGTTTATTATTTGTTCAATTCCAAGAGGATCCATTAGAGCTCGGCATAAATTTCCATATTAGAAAAATAACGCACTAAATTAAATATAATCCTATACATACATGGGGAAAATTTTATAAAGTATTTCCTTTTCGAAGAATAAACAATTACCTTTTACACTTAATTAAAGGGAGATAATGACCGATAAATTAAAGCGCGTAGAAACATTTATTAACAACCCAAAGAAAGCGGTTTGGACTTTAACTTTTCCCATGTTATTGGGAATGATAGTTCAATATCTGTACAGTCTGACAGATACCTTTTTTGTCAGTAAAATCTCAACAGATGCAATTGCAGCGATGCAATTCAATCTTCCCTTTGTGTTCTTTGCCATCTCAATTTGTTTTGGATTAGGAATAGGTATTACAGCTATTATTTCTCAAGCATTGGGCGCAAAGGATATACATCGAGCAAATAATGCTGCTGAGCATGCCATTTTAATGGGTGTTGTACTCGGTATATTTATCTCAGCAATTAGTATTATATTTCGCTATCCGATCTTTAAATTATTAGGTGCACCGGAAAATATTATTGGTCTGGCTGTACAATATTTTGAGATCATCATTTTTGGATTTGTTTTCAATATTTTGGGGGTTTTTTTTCGCTCGATCCTGTCTGGAGAAGGAGATGCAAAAACACCCGTGAAATTTATGATCATTGGTACTGTGATCAATATTGGTTTAGATCCGCTGTTTATTTTTGTACTTAAGCTTGGTATAGCAGGAGCCGCCTGGGCAACTATTACCGCACAATTTGTTGTAACAATTTTATATGTTATATTTTTCTTTGTTAAAAAAGATAGTCTGGTCCAATTTAAATTCAGCGATTTTTCATTTTCATGGGAGATCATAAGAAAAACTATCAAGATCGGTCTTCCGGCATCATTATCTATGGTGATCATGTCATTTGGGCAGATGTTATACAATAGAATTGTTGTCTTTTTCGGATTAGATGCTGTGGCGGCGGTCGGGATAGGGATGCGCTTGGATCAATTGTTTTTCTTGCCTATTATGGGCTTAGCCGGTTCTTTGGTAACCCTGATAGGAATGTTCTTTGGTGCCAAAAGGATGGATCTGGTCAGATCAATTTGGCTATATACTATCAAATGGGGTGAAATACTTGCAGTGACTTTTGGTCTTTTATTCTATTTTATTTCTCCCTATTTTATGAAAATGTTTACATCCGACCCGGCCATTATTGAAACGGGGGTCACTTATATACGTTATGTTGTATTTGCCTACCCCTTTATAGTGGTTGGTATGATCTCGGGAAGAGTATTTCAGGGATTGGGCAATGGGATGCCGGGCTTGATACTTACTACATTGCGTATTGCTGTTATCATTTTACCGCTGGCATTATTGTTTACGCGCGTATTTGATTGGGGAGTAAAAGGCGTTTTTATGGCTCAAGTAATAGCTTCTTTCCTTGCGTCAATAATTGCTTATTTTTGGTTGTCGGGTAATTTAAAAAAAATTGAAAAGAAAGAAATAACACCAGAGGTGTAATATGAACAAAGAAAAACTATCTTATCCCTTAGACATTTCGACCAAAGAGGCTCTGAAGGAAATTACGCGGGGTATTCCCAGTCTGTTGAAACTTTTCTATCGTCTGCTTCGTGATGATCGTACACCACGGGAGATCAAATGGTGGATTGGCGGTTCAGCTTTGTATTTGATCCTACCGGTCAATCTCAAATTCAAAAATCTCAAACGCTTCCCACTGCATATCATTAATTATATTGATGATATTGTATTGGTTTTCACCATGGTTCAACGCATCTTCAAAGGCACTCCCGATGAATTGCTTAAAGAACATTGGGATCATGATATTTCCCTCACGGATTGGCGAAATCTATTGTTTAAACTCAAAACGGATATAAAAAACTTTATTTAAGAGGAATTCATGCCTGATCGCACTTCCGGTATCCTGATGCATATTAGTTCTTTCCCGAATAAATGGGGAAGTGGAGATTTTGGACCTGAAGCCTATCGCTTTGTTGATTGGCTTGAAAAAGCCGGACAGTCATTATGGCAGACTCTTCCACTAACCTTTCCAGATGATACGGGATCACCCTACACTTCTTATTCTGCGAATGCCATTTACCGCGGTTTTATCAGTCCGGAAATGCTTCGCAAAGCGGGGTTGTTATGTGAGGCTGACTGGGATTCATTTATTAATCAAGATAATAACAAAGTAAAAGAAAAAGCCTTTTCTTTAACCTATACTAACTGGTTAAAAAAAGAAGATAAAAGTGACTTTGATCATTTTTGTCATGAACATGCATACTGGCTGGATGATGCTGCTATATTTATGACCATTCACGCTCATTATCGATCAACTTGGTATGATTTCCCCCGGGGCCTACGTGACCGTCATGAAGATGATATTGTCAAATGGCAGGAAGAACACGCTTACTCTGTTTTGCGTTTTAAATTTGAACAGTTTATGCTTTATACACAATGGGCAGAATTAAAATCCTATGCAAACACCAAAGGTATTCGTGTTATCGGCGATATCCCCATATTTATCTCCGGTGATTCTTCGGATGTCTGGGCGCACCGCGATCTTTTTAAATTGAACGAAGAAGGGTTTCCGTTGGTCTGGACAGGTGTACCGCCGGATCTTTTTACTGCGACGGGTCAGCTTTGGGCTCAGCCTCATTATGACTGGAACGCCATGCGAGAAAATGATTTCACATGGTGGGTGGAAAGAACACGAGTAGGCAAGGTCCACGCCGATATTATACGCATTGATCATTTTCGCGGTTTTTGCGCTGCTTATGAAGTTGAATTTGGGGCACCTACAGCCGAAAAAGGTGAATGGGTAGACGGACCGCGGGCAGAAATATTCTCCGTTTTACACGAACGTATTTCGGATCTTGAGATCATTGCTGAAGATCTTGGTGTTATTACTCCCGATGTAACTGCCTTACGCCAGCAATTTAAATACCCCGGTATGAAAATTTTGCAGTTTGCCTTCAACGGTGATAAAACAAATCTTTTTCTTCCTGAGAATTACGATGTTAATGATCGCTTTGTCGTTTATAGCGGAACTCATGATAATGATACGGTTCGCGGTTGGTATGATACAGCGACTGAACATGAAAAATATATGTTAGCTCGTTATTGTGATTGTAATGCTGAAACGGTTGCCTGGTCTCTGGTCGACATGGCTTTTAGATCGAACGCCATGTGGGCAGTTGTGCCGGTTCAAGATCTTTTAGGACTGGATGGCTCTGCGCGCATGAATTTACCGGGCACTATTATAAATAACTGGATTTGGCAGTTGGATGCATTTGAACCATCAGCCGAATTGACCGATAAACTAAAAAAACTAACTATCGAAAGCGGCCGTAGTCGTTAATTGATCATGAATAAAAGTTCATATATAGTTTCCGACCTTAAATCAGAAAGATTAGTACTCCCTTTCTATTTTCTTTCAGATACGCATATTTCTACAAAACCTGGTGGTGATCAAGAAACTCGCATGAAAGATATGTTAGCTTTACTTGAACAGATCCGTGAAAGTAAGGGGACATTGTTCATTCTTGGTGATTTCTTTGATTTTTGGTTTGATAAAAAAAACTACATTCCCCATACATTAAAACCTGCTGTCACCGCTTTACGTTCACTACGCGATGAAAATATTGAGATTCACTATCTTGGTGGAAATCACGATTATTGGATAGAAGGATATCTTACAAGGGAATTGGGTATTCATTTTTATCCTGATGCCTTGCAATTTAACTGGGATGGCAATCGTATCTACTGCCAACATGGTGACCACGTTGTATATAACAATCCGCAATACCCATTAATAAGACAGATCCTCCGTTCACCCTTGGCGATAACACTATTGAAATGTCTGCCTATACGCTGGACCTATGATCTTGGTGAACGAGTAAGTCATTACAATCAGAACATTCCCGAGATTCCTCGCGTATCTGAATTACTGATTGGTAAGATGCACGATTTTCTAAAAGAGAAATTGGATGAAGGATACGATATCGCTTTAAGCGGTCATGTGCATGCACCACACAGTGAAACACGAGATGGGAAGACTTTGGCAATTTTAGGGGATTGGATCCATCATTGTTCCTATGGTTTGATAGATGAAACGGGTTTCAAATTGATTGAAATAAAGTGATCATGAAAACTAAACGCTACATTATTTCATTTGTAATCATTTTACTTTTATTCTCTGCTGTTTCAGCGGCTGATACGACCATGGTGTATGCTAATCAATTGAATCACTATTACCAGTTCGGCGGTTGGAATCGTTTTTCTGCTGAGTTTGGGAAAATCCATGTATATAACGGAATTTCTAATTCTTCATCTATTTATAGTGAAGCATCTCGACTTAAAACCCAAAGTGATATTACAGCTGATGTTCTATATGCTTTTACCCCACAATTTCGTTTTGGCCTGACAGGGAAATATTTTCTATTCCAAAATGGTCAAACCTATCATGCTTATGATTATAATCAAGGTCGATTGGGTATAAAAGGCGATTATAAAAATAATAATTACACTATTATACTTGAGAACGGATTTGCCGGAGAAACACGTTTGGGAATCCGTGATATGGGTTGGTATGGTGGACTGGAATTGGATCGAAGTAGTACCGGTTTGTTGTTCTATCCAGAGCTTGATTGGGATTATTCTCAAATGGGCGAGAGGAGGAACTTTACTTTTAATAATAAAATTTCATTCCGCGTTAAACAAAGCTCACGTTTGAAGAATATATTTACAGCAGGATTAAGAGCCTATAACAGGGAATACTATGTTAGTCGCGAAGCGGATACTGAAGAGCGTCTGAACATGACGACCTATCTCCGAAACGATCTGTATTACCCTTTGAGTAAAAATGTAGCCATTGATTATAAAGCAGGCTTTACCTCTAGTAGTGATGGTTTGAGTTTTTCATATTATGATGAAAAAGAGACCAGAAGCCGACAATTTTTAACATTAGAGAACGATGTGCGTTTGCATGCAAAATTGGGTGATTTCAAGGGATATGTCGGATTTACCAATAACTACAAACAGAGCAGGACTACCGCAACGAATGAAAATATTTCGCTTCCATCGGATTATATTTTTAATAAGAACAATGTCCTGGCACGTCTTTCTTGGCAAATATCCGATCGTGATAGTATATATGTCAATTATCTTGGCTCACTTTTGTATTATGATACTCCCGACACCAATAATTATGATGATAGAGATGAACTTACCTATTCCTTTTCCCCCATGTGGCAGCATCGAATAGATAAATATACGACTATGTCTTTGGGTGGAAATCTTTTCTTTCATCATTATGTTTATCTTTATCATCAGCGCTCAGCACAGAACCATTGGAATCGTGTATTCTCCATTCGCTCAGAAGTAAATACAAATATTCCTCAGCGTATCCGCTGGTCATCCAAGCAGGAATTATACGCAAATTATTTTGTTTACGATCATGAAGATTCTGCTTTTGTACATGTACAAAGCATGGTATTTCGCGGAATAAAACTTCAGCAAAATATTCAATACTATTTCTCGTCCTCGCTGTTTTTGCGTGCTTATATGTTTTTACGCTTTGAAGATAACGGTTTATTGGATTGGAAGAATTTTATTCAGGAAATTACAGATAGTAAGTATACGATTAAATGCGAATTGACTCCGGGATTTAAAAGAAAGAGATGGAGCGTAGCGGCAGGCCCCGTTTTCTCGTATCGAAAAGATTTCCGTTATACAGATATGAATACCCGGACAGAGTCTTATCATTCTCTGCGGCTCGGCGGATTGATCTCTTTGCAGCTATCAAACAAACTTACTCTCCATTATCGTCTCGAACAAATCGAGCAATTAGGCGTTTCACGGGTGTACAATCAGTCGGGTAGTTTACGATTTAATATGACCTTCTAAGACCTCTCACAAAGACGCAAAGAGTTACAAAGCAATTTTAAACCTATTTGAATTCGGGTTATAATTCTGTTATTAAAGAAAAAGCCCTAATAAATCTTAGGGCCTTGAAATATTTTGTGACTTTGTGTGAGGTTTTAATTAACCATATCGTCTTTTTTATCAGCTTGGAATTGCAGTTGAGGCTGTCCGGTATGCTGAAGTTCTTTTATTTCTCCGAAATTCTGTTCGTATCGGGAGATATTTGCAGCTAGAGTTTTCATCAAAGCTTTTGCGTGTTGGGGAGAGAGGATCATGCGTGAAACAACATTGGCTTTGGGTAATCCGGGAAGCACCTGGCAGAAATCAAGAATAAATTCGCCCGGGCTATGGGTTACGATCTGCAGATTGGCATATATGCCTTGCGCAGTTTTTTCATTGATGTTTATTTCAATGCGTTTGCTTTTCTCGTTCTCGTTCATCTTCATCATCATCTCCTTCATCTACTTCAAAGACCGTAAAATCATCCTGAGCACCCTGTGGGGGTTCAATATCAGCGATAAATTCATCTTCAATTGAGATCATATTATCATCAAGAAAGTTTTGAGGATTATCATTCTCAACAGCGGTAATATCGTGCTCGCCGTCCATCTCATTGCTTTCATATTTTAGAAAGTCATTTCCGAAGAGAGATGTATCGAAGAAATCAACATTATCAACAATGCCTTGCTCAACAATATATTCTAAGAAATCAATGTATATATCATTTTTCAAGTTCGTTTTGCAGTGTGGGCAATACAAGCGTGTTCTTAGTAATTTCTTGTTTAGTGCCTCTCCGCATTTGGGACATAGTAATTCGTTAAATGAACTCAAATTATTTACCTCTTTATCAAATTTTGGAAAAGATAAGTGTAAGTTCGTCATTTTGCAAGATAAAAATAGTATGACTGAAAAGTGTACTCACTTTAACCTCTCTACTGTCCGAGTAGTAATGTTAAATGTTCGTTTTTATCTATCCATACATTCGTGATATTCCATTCTTCAACGCTTGGTAATGTTAGGCTTCCCAATGGCTCAAGAGAATAGGTTCCAAGTTCTTTATTTTCAAAGCTAAATGGGATCTCGCTGAGGTTTGTCAGAGTATACCCATTTATCTCAAGGCAAGCATTAACAAATTGATCAACCAATTCTTTTGGTCCGGCTATAATATCGTCATCTGAAAGAGCGATAGTGCGTTTTGCAAAAAGTGCTTCTTTGATGGCTTTTTCGTTGCGTTCAGTGGCAAATACCAAAGTAAGAGTTCTGTGGGCATGGTCTTTTAAGAATTCTTCATGAACCATGCCATGTATATCGGAATTGCCAAAAACGGCAAGATTGTATTTATTTGTATATTCAAGTACGCCCGTATAATGTTCATGATAATTTGCAAATTCAATGCCGTGCATCCAGTTGCGATCAACTAGGGTTTGATGTACATTATACCAACGAACGACCTTGTCGGGTTGATGCACTATCCATCCCGGATGATTCCAGAGAATAAAGGCACCCTGAGAAATAGCTTCTTCGATAGCGGGTAGGAAATCATCGATCAAAAGTTTGTTGGCATCTTGAATAAATAAAGCATTGAAATGTCCCGGTGGCATCCAACGGGTAAATTCAGCTCCACGAATACAGATAAGTCCCTTATTATTTGCTCTTTTCTTTGCGATCTCAAAAGAAGCATTCATATCTGTCGACACATATTTTTTATGTGGTAAATATTCGAGATGATCAGTGAGGGCGATCGCATCCAAGCCTTCATCAATCGCCTCATCTACGCGAATGGTCGGCCATACCAGGCCATCGGAAAAAACTGTATGCATATGAAAATCACATTTTAATGTTTTATATTCGCCAATATCCGGAACGATTTGTGCCGAAAGTAGTCCTGCAAAAGCAAGCATGAAGATAATTATTAATGTGTATTTGGGTTTCATGTATAGGTCCTTTTCCAATTTCTGATTATTTAGGAAAATATACACAGAAGAGAACGAAAAGCAAATTGAAGATTATCTATTTATATGAGATGGTTTTTTATTTCCAATGAAAGGCACTTTTACTTATATTCAGCTACCAAACATAAGGAAAAAACATGAAAAAAATATTTCTAATTCTAATGAGCCTTATCTTGCTAGTCTCATGCGGTAATATTCCCGTACAGAAGGTTCAGACATTTATTGATGAAACAAAAGCAGAAGTATGTCCCGATCGCCGGGTTAATATTTTTGACGTAGAATATAAACAAAACGGAAAAGCTGTTACTCTTGAAGGTGAAATGAATTCTCCAAAAGGGCTCAAATCTATGGTTGCAGCTCTTGAAGAAGAAGGCTATACTGTTGCCAATAAAATACGTCTTCTTCCCGCACAAGAGCTTGAGGGCAAGATTTATGGTGTGATCCATCGTTCTGTTGCCAATATTCGCGTTAAGGCTTCTGCGCGCTCGGAAATGGCTACACAGGCAGTTTTAGGTGTTCCGATCAGAGTATATAAAAAACATTTCAAAAATAGCGATATGTATATCCAGACCCCTGATGGTTATCTCGGATGGATTGAAAGAAGCGCTTATACAGCTATGACGCCTTCTGAGTTCAAAGCATGGCAAGATGCAGAAAAGATCATTTATCTTGCTGATGCCGGATATGTTTATGAAGAACCTTCATGCAAATCAGCAAAGGTCAGCGATATTACAGAAAAGTCTTTTTTAAAGGAATTAGGCAGAGAAGGTGACTATGTTAAAGTAGCTTATCCCGATGGACGTGAAGGATATGTAAAAGCTGCAAATTGCCAAAATTATAATGAATGGAAAGCAGAAGTAAACATTTCAGTAGAAAGTGTATTGGAATTAGCGCATTCTTTCATGGGTCGACCCTATCTCTGGGGTGGCACATCTACGAAAATGATGGATTGTTCGGGTTTTATTCGCATCGTCATGTTCATGCATGGCATATATTTACCAAGAGATGCTTCGCAACAAGCATTGGTGGGAAAGACCGTAGCAGAAGGCAAAGAAGAGATTGATAAACTTAAAGCGGGTGACCTTTTGTTTTTCGGTATGTATCGCGAAGATGGAAGCGAACGTATTACTCATGTGGGTATATATATCAGTGACGGTAAATTCATACATGAAGCCGGAGATGTTAATATCCTAAGCTTTAATCCGGAAGATGAAAATTATAGTGAGTACCGGTATAAATTATTTATTCGTGCAAAAGATGTAATCAATCATGTGGGCGAATATGGCGTGGAACTTGTTAAAGACAATCCCTTATTCAAGTAATAAATATTCTATTAATAAAAAAGGCGGTTTAACCGCCTTTTTTATAGATTATAACTCATAAAGAATTTTTGGATTATTTTAAGAAGATTGATTGGCAATATGATATTACCCCGACGAATGGAGGGGTAAATCAATAATAGCCCGGCATGAAATGCCGGGTCAGAGATTTCCATAAAATATCAACCCTAAGCGAAGTCGAAGGGTTGAACAAAAGTCTATAAGACCAGATATTCCTATTTCGGATTACATAAAGAAAATTAAAGTTTCTTCTTCAATATTTATTAAAAAGGAGAAACTATTTCCTTTCTTTAAAAAAATGGGCAGCAGGTTATAGCATATTTACTTGTTTTTTTAAAGATAAAGGAACTGTTAAGAATTATATAATCAATCAAGAGAAACATCATAAGCATAAATCGTTGTATGAAAAAATTCACGATCTCTTGGAAGAATAGATTTTTCAGACAGGTCAACCCCTTTATAAGAT
>CAYTLV010000010.1:18552-20554 GCA_964438445.1 uncultured bacterium
TTTCAAAACTATCACCGTTCTGCTGCTTCTTGTAGTTGTTGATCTTCAAAGAAAGATCCAATGAGATCATCGGTGCATCACGATAGAATTCCGAGTAAGTATAATAAGTGGGTGTTATGACTTCGCGTTGAAAGTACCCTGTACCGAAAATATCTCTGACTTGCAGAGTAGCAGATAATACTCCGTCAAAGAAATCCTGACGTACACCGAGGTCGGTCATTAAACCACCGGAACTGGTCCCCTGAGCTGTAGCGGATTTTGATCTGTAAGACAATCCTACCTGGATCCGTGTATCTTTTAATACAAAGGTATTTCTCATTCGTGTACTGTAATTATAACTTGATTCATCAAAGTTTTCACCATAGAGTTCACCGGCGATCTGATAATAATAGAGTCGTCCTGATATATTCATCATCCACCATTTGAAAATATTCAAATTGCTCATGGCTTCAATACCCATAGATTGATCCGTTCCCACATTTTCATATGTATTCAGGATCACATCTCCTTCGTAGACAGTTTGGATACGTTCGATTTTGTCTGAGGTGTGTTTATAAAAAGCATCCAATGAGACAAAATTCTTACCGAAACTTTTTTGTACCGAGAAGTCATAGGAGTCGGTCATTTCCGGTGCAAGAGCAGGGTTACCGATACGAATATTATAAGCATCTCGCCAAGAGTAGAAAGGTTCCAACTGCCATCCGCGGGGACGGGAAATACGGCGGGTATAAGAACCCATCAATTGAATATTTTGAGGTAATTGAAGTGACATGTGAAGTGTAGGGAAGATATGCAGTCTGTCGATCACATAAGCTGAATCGGCGGCATCAGAGTCGATCTCACGATAAGTATATTCAGCGCGCACACCGGGCTGGATACCAAACAAGCCGAATTCTGCGGAATATAATGCATAGCCCGAAAATGTATTTTGCGTATAATCCGTGAGATTTGAGAATTGTCCCTGCAAATCAAATTCACCGGTTAAAGGATCATAATAATACATATCATTACCATCCGTTTTCCAGTTAAATTTAGCATTTGCACCTGCTTCAAAATTACTTGTTTTGTTTAAGGGAAGTGTATATTCAATGTTGCCGCGGATACTGTTTGAAGGACCTATCTCAGTTGTTCTTTGTCCTTCGGTCGTATCATCGAATGCATCGACAAGATAAGTAAATGATTCTTCATCCATATTCCAATTTGAATAAGATACATCGAATTTGATCTGATGCTTGGTTGAGTTATTTTCCTTTGAAGTACCTCCACTTGGTGCTCCGGGTCCGCCATGACCGCTTTGTCCGGCACCTTTTGATTTGGTGGCATTTTCTACAGCTTTAGCGGGAAAAGTATGTGTATAATCGGCTTTTAGACTATAGCGAGAACCACCACGGGTACTGTTCTCATAACTTATATAATCATTGGTGTTGAATAAAACGTCAGTGATTGGATCCCGGTATGAAACTTCATATGCCGTTGTTGAACTGCCAAGAGAAGAACGGGGTCCGTAATTAAATGTTATTCCGGCCACGTCATTTTTTGTAATGAACCAATCAAGTCCACCCCGGATACCCCAACCTCCACGACCGTGGTTCCGATCTCCATTTGAGACAAATTCTGCCGTTATATCAGGGAAATAAAGAACTCGATCCACATAGGATTCACCGGTAAAATTTCTTTTTGAATAATCAAGAGAAACATAAGCTGTTATTTTTTCATTTGTGTAGTTCAATAAAACATTTCCACCGAGATTGTTCGTTCCTGCATTTATTGATGCCAGTCCTGTGATACCGATCCGTTTATCGCGTTTTGTTACGATATTGATAATACCGGCACCGCCTTCGGCTTCGAATTTTGCAGAGGCATTTGTCATGATCTCAATATTTTCAACGGCTGCTGCCGGAATACTTTCCAATGCATCCTGGGGTTCAAGCACCGAAGGTCTGCCATCGATCATGACAGTAAAATTGGAGTTCCCACGCAGGGAGACATTTCCTTCGATATC
>CAYTLV010000011.1:0-15424 GCA_964438445.1 uncultured bacterium
TTCCGTAAATGATGTCCCAATACCTTCAATGCGTTGTTTTAGTTCATTCGGGTATATTTTAAGTACTGTGCCACTTGCTTCTCCGTATGAGAATCGAATATTCTTTTGTTTGGCTAATTTATCTCCGGCTTCAGATGTAACAAGGATCTTTTTCGTACGTAGCATCATTTTTCCTGTATTATCAACAATTGTACAGGATGCCAACATAAGAATGAGTGAAATACTCAAAAGCGAAAATGTAATTTTAATATGTTTATTCAATTTCATTTTTTGTCATTCTTACATAGTTAAATATTTTTTTGCAATTCCTTCATATCCCCATGCACGCGATTGTCTTGACCAACCACCAAGATTGTCAATGCTAACAGGAATAACACCTAATGTATTGATCTCATTAATATCTTTTTCAAGATAAAGGTGATTAACGATCAGATCGATCGCACCACCACCAAGTTTAGAAAGGGGTTGTCCTATGCATGCTTGGATGATATCATTTTCAATGTAAGGGAATAGCGAAGGCATGGCGTTGACCGTTAGGATATTAAGATTTTCGGGTAGGTTCTCATTAAGTAATTGATCATCATAAAAAGGCCAGCTTCCAAGCAAGATCAAGCCATTAAGTCCGGGATGTTGATTTAATATTTTAAGCATTGCCTCGCTAGCAGCTAACTGAGTTTCACTATGATAAATTGTTTCAATAACTCTCATATCGGGGTAATCTTTGAGAACTTCTTCGATTCCACGAATACGTTCTTGCTGGTTATAGGCATTAGGATTTCCGGCTAAGACGACCAATTGACCTTCTTCGTCAGTTAAAACAGCCATTTTCTCGATGATATTTTTCCCCATCTCGTACTGGTTTGCCCCGTAATAAGCTGTACGTTTTGAGTAAGGTGCATCACGATCAATCGTAATTACGGAAACACCAGCATCTTCAGCTTTATTGATCTCATCATCCAACATTTTTGAGTCTGAACAGGAAATAATGATAGCATCTGAATTATTGTTAACAGCAGCTTGAATGAGAGTTTTCTGTATTTCAACATCTTCTTTTTCAGGAGCGTTCCATTCAAGAGTGATGGTTAATTTTTGATGTTTATTATTGAGTTTTTCAATATGGGTCTCAGCGCCTTGTTTTGCGCGCAAAGAAACAGGATCATTCATAGAGCTTCCGATCATAGTGATGGTGAGGTTTGTTTCACCATTACTATCCTCGTTAAAGGAATCGTTGTTTTTATTGCCACAAGCAGACACCACGAAGAGGAGCATGATCAACATTAAGCTTGAGACTATTTTATAAATTTGTTTCAACATGGTTATCTCCTTAATCGGCCGTTGCAGTAACTTTGTTTTTAGAGCGATTGATCTTGAGTTCTTGTCTGATCTCATATGATTTATCTTCGGTTAATTTGTACATTTTAACAGCGATGATGGCTATTGCCGCACAAGCCGCGGGTATCAGAACATCATAAATTCGCATTTCCATAAAGGTGCTTGATGCTTGTGCACCGCCAAATTCAACTTTGAAACCGGTTTTATTCAAGAGAAAACCCGAAAGTGCAAAGGCTAGAGACATTCCAAGCTTTACCGTCCACCAGTAAATTGAGCTGTACATACCCTCGCGGCGTTGGCCTGTCTTTAATTCATCCATATCACAGACATCCGCCATCATAGAACTCATAAGCGTAAACAGGCCGCCCATGCCGATCGCGATAAGGGGAGCAGGAAGCAGAACTTTCCAGGGAGCCATGGGATCATAACAAAACCATTTCAACAAACTTCCAATAAGTGTTGCGGACGTAGCCAGCATAAAAGTTCTTCTTTTACCGAGTTTGGTTGACAACCAAGTGACAACTGTAATGGCGAGAAAAGTAGAGATGGTATTTATTGTTCCAAACAAACCCATATACTTAGCACCCATATCGTTATTTCCACCACTGACATAAAAAATGGTAATATAAGAGCTGAACGAACCCACCAGCATCATGCCGTTAAACATAAAAAATGTCCCGACGGCAAGTTTGAGGAATTCTTTGTTCTTAAGCGTTACGACCAAGCCTTTAAAGAAGGTTGAAATATTTCTTTTCAAGCCTATTAAAAAACTTTCACTACGTTTCTTACCATCTTCCTGAACAAAGCGTTCTTTAGTAAATATCGCAGGCATAATTCCCAAAATGATGACAATGACACCAATTATAATGGCCAAGGTGCGCGCTCCTTGAACAGAGTCGGAAAAGAAGCGATCGTTTTCCATGAAAGCGTAGAACCAAGGTAGCATGATCCAAGCGATCTGACCCATAAAGTTCGTAACACCTTGTACGCGAGTACGTTCGTGATAATCTTCGGTCAACTCATAACCCAGAGCAACCCAGGGAGTTGCAAAGATCGTGTAGAAAAGATAGAAGACAATAGATCCCGCCAGGAATACACCAAAATAGTACATTTCCGTTTTACCATAAGGAAGCTGCCACATGAGTGCAAATGTCAACCCGACACCGATCGCACCAATAAATATATACGGTCTCCGTCGACCAAATTTTGAACGTGTATTGTCTGAAACAAATCCCATGATCGGATCCGTAAGAGCATCGGTAAGGCGTGGTATGGCCTGAAGGGCACCGACAAGTGCTGGATTCATTCCCAAGCCAACATTTAAAATAATGGACATGTAACCAATGGCAGATCCAAGCAGATTGTTTACAATTGATCCAAGACCATAAGCAAACTTTTGGCTTGAGGAAACCTTGTCCTTTTTAGCTGTTTTGTGATGTTGTGCACTCATTAAGTGTTATCCTTTCAATAAGCGAATTGCCTAAAGTGATTCCTTGTATACTCTGATATAATCAACCAGCATTTTTTGTGGAAATACTGTACTGCTGGTGGGTGAGCCGACAAAGCCTCCACCAACCGCAACATTTAGAATAATATAAAAGGGATGATCGAAGACCCAGTCTCCGCTTACATCCTCATGTCTAACCGTAAGAAAAAGATCATTATCTACATACCAACGGATATAATCTTCAGCCCATTCAAGTGTGAAGATATGAAATCCGGTATCAAAACGATCCCGTACAATATTATATTCTGCACCAACGCCAAATGCCCCGGAGTAAGAAGGTCCGTGAATTGTACCTAGCACTTTAGTAACTTCCTGGCCCCGGTATTCCATAATATCGATCTCACCACATTCCGGCCAACCGACAGTTTCAAAATTTGAGCCCAGTAACCAAAAAGCTGGCCAAATCCCATATCCCCAGGGAAGCTGGATTCGCGCTTCGAATTTTCCATAAGCGGTTTCATATTTTCCACGAGTCAGAATTCTTGCAGAGGTATAGGCTCGACCTTCGTATGATTCTTTTTGCGCGGTAATAACAAGATTACCCTCGCCATCAAGCGAGACATTTTCGGGTCTATCAGTATCATATTCCAGTTGAGCATTACCCCAATCTGTTCCAAGATCATAGACCCATTTGCTTGAATCGATAACTTGGTTTTCCAGACCTTCAAATTCATCTTGCCAGACCAATTCCCAAACAGTTTCTGTGGGACCAGAAGGACCGCACCCCGTTAGCAGGAGTGCGACCAAAACAGTCAACAAGAAAACAAGAAGTAAATGTTTGAATTTATTTTTCAACAATGTCTCCAAAAAGAGATTATTTATGGAAATATATATTGTCTACATAGACAATATTGGGACTACCGGAGATGATCAATTGTGCAATATTGCCGGTTCCCGTTAAATTTGTAAAGTTTGTAAGTGGGATATCAAAACTTACCCAAGCTTCGGATACAATAGCAGGCGTTGTAGCATAGCCAAATGTCAATTCATGCTCAGAGTCATCGCCTCCGCCATAGACACCATTTGCGCCAAAATCAACAAGCTTAAGCTTAAATAATGAATTATAGGATATTGAGCTGGGTGTCCACATATCCATATGGAAATGTGTCATGGCCGAAGCATCGACAGGGTTAGTTGTAAATTCAATTCCGGCATATTGTAGATTATAATATTTCTTGAGATTGTCTGAACCGATCATAAAATCAGCCAGGTTTGCCGCATCCCATTCAGCCGACCAAGTGTCAACAGACACATTGGTATAGGTATCGCTGAAAATAGAAACAACATCAACAGCATCTTGTGTAGGAGTTGTCGCTGAAACAGTGGGTTTTGGTGGAGGAGGCGAAGAAATTATCGTAATGGTTCCGCTTGCATCCACTGTTCCGAGTTTTGCACTTAAACTTGCTGTACCTGCACCGACCAGACGAACAATACCTTCTTCATCAACTGTAACGACGGTATCGTTTGAAGATGTAAAGGTCAAATAATGTGATGTCATTTGAACCGTAACATCTTCACCGGCAACATTCATGGTTACACTGGCTCCGCTAAAAGAAATCAGACTATCCCCCACCTCTCCATTGATGGTCTGACTATTGATAGCGGGTTGAGGATGCGCAATGGTACCAAGTCGTTCAAATTGGATCTCATCAACCCAGATTTTATAACCGTTTCCGTCAACATTACCGGCAGCCATATGAAACATTCCACCTTCTTGTGTCAGTTTAGAAGCTAAAGGAATGGGGAGAATGATTTTTTTCCAAAGTGTGTTGATGGCTACATCTGATATTTCGACCGTATATTTTGAATTACCGGTATTGTCATTCCCAAAGCCAAAAACGCCTACTTCTGCCGGCATACTTGCTTTTGTCCAGAATGTCAAAGCATCATATTCTGTTAGATCTCGACCAATGGGGTGTGTTAAAGCACCACCAGCAAACCAACCACTTGGATCATCGGCATTTGGAACTATAAAACTTAGCGAACGATCTCCTTCATAGGTCTCGATTGCATCAATACCAAGTGCATCTAATTTTGTGTTTAGAAAGGCCTGATAAATGATACCATGTCCAAATTCATCAAGGAACACTTCGGGTTCGCTTGGAAAGGGCGCAGGCATGAGCCCGGTCAGATCTCGTGTACATCCACTAAGTGCAAATACAAGGATCAGAGCCGTCGATATTAATAATTGTGTTTTTCTATTCTTTATCATGGTTATCTCCGATAAATATTTATAATTATTCACGAGTGATTTATCTCATGTCAATGGCTATATGAAAATATGTCCGTATTTCCCATTCGCTTCCGGGTTTACCACCCAGCAAGGGATCAGGATCAAAACGAACGGAATATTCATCCAATGAACGCCATCCCAAACGGATACCAAAGCGTGGCTGAGTGTTTTCAAGCCAACCTTGTGTGCCAATTGATTTTGACAGATCAACAGACAATTGAACGGGATAAGTAAGATTAAAATCTCTATGATAATCATAGGGTCCCCAATCATTGAACTTCACCATCGTAGTTAATTTAAAAGAGTCTAGAATAAATCTGATATCGGCACCGGTTCGGAATATTTCTCTAGTGTCATTGCCTTTTGGCTCACCATTACCGGTGTAAAGATTCGCGATCATACCAAGATTGGGACGAGCTTTTGAAACGATACGCGCATAAACTTCCCAAAGATCCCTTGCGGGTGGTGCGCCGTCAAAAGCAAACAAAGTACGCCCATCACCCAAAATACCAATTGAGGCATCACGGGTTGTAGGATGATGCCTGTAAACAAAACCAATGCTTGCGGCGAGTTTCGCATCTTCACGGATGTCACTATCCCAGTTATACATCCATGTTGCGGGAGTCGGATCGTAGGTTAGTAATATCTCACCTGCCGTTGTTTCCCGGTTATAATTCACTGCAAAGGGATCATCGAGAATATTTCTTGGTCGGCCGGGCGCCGGCACATCATTGGGTATCGGACCGACAATGGGTTTTTGCCATAAGAAATTCGGAGCGATCTGCCATTTCCCGGCTAAGAAAGTAAATCCAGACAGAAAATTAGTTTGATTGCCAACACCACTGTCTTTTAAGCGCCAACCCGTGTAAGTCAATGCACCGTTTACACGACCATCGGCGACCAATCCCATCATGGCTCCCTGAGCATACCAGTTCAGGCGGCCTTTTGAATAAGTCATTTTAAATTTTCCACCGAAGTTGTCTATAGGACGGATCTCATCTTGAAGCACAAGATAAGTGCCCGGCTCTCCGGCTACGATCTGAAAGGTTTCGCCGATGCGATTCATTCCCGACCAGATACCACCGATTTCGACACCCAGCTTACCAAGACTGGAAGCAATATGAACGGTAGCCTTGCGTGTCGGTGGTAGAGGGATGGCAAACGAACTGGTAGCCAGACTTTGCGCACTAAGATCTTCCTGATACATCACGGTCGTTTCAAAACGCCCTAACATCTTTTGATACTTCATTAAGATCGTCGGGTTTGCTCCCCACCACAATTCCGGACCAAAGGCGATCTTCAATCCATCAAGTTTGGCTTTACCCGTAAACTCAACACCCAGAGGAGCTTCACCGTTATAGATATCAATATTTGGACCATAATTGGCTTCGGAGTATAAACCGAAGAAGTCTCCCTCATACCCCCAATGATAATGACCGGTGCGATAGAAACCTTTAAGATTGAACCAATCTTCATCCCAATTGAATTCAGCACGATATACTTTTACGCGTTCAACATCATTAATGGTATATAATCCCTCTTGTGCTCGAACTACCTGATCTCTTCCACGATTTTCGTAAAAGATCTCGTCAATAGGATTTGCCGGAACATGTGCTAAAAAGTTCAATGAAATGGAGCCGGTGAAATTATCGCTGGGTTGGAAAGAAATTTTTGTAAAATAAGATTGCAAGTGATCAAAACCCAAAAAACGAGGATAAGCTGTATAATTATCATCTACTACTTCAGGTGTTGTGATCTGTGAACCGCCGGTATTGTAAGTCTCCATTTTAATAAAAGCACCGCTAACGCGAAGAGCTTTTTGACTTTCGGATAAAAGAGCTGCATGATCGCCGCGGGCTTTTAAATACATTTCATAGACTGATATGTTTGAAAAGTAGTTTTCTATACTCTCAACATCCATACCCGGAGTATAAGGATCTAAAGAATGGGCTAGCTGTAATGCATAGTAAGCGGCTCGTGGATATAGTTCATATAAACCTCGTGAATCTGTTGGGCCCTTTGCACAAACACCAAACCATTCTTCGTTCATATTATTAAATCCTTCTCTGAAGTCGAACTTATATCCTCCGTTCGCCCAGGATGCGGTCAAGTCATGTACACTAAGATTGCTTTCCTGTCCGGTTTTCCACCAACCATCAGCGAACTGAAAAGTAAATCCTCCAATAACATTATCTGTCAGACCTTTGCCCGCCGTATGCATGTAAAGATCTTTCCAGTTTGAGACAAAGTACCCGGCTTGAGCAACCTGATCCTCGCGATTCTCGCGGGCATTGTAGGCATCTGAACCAAACTCTGCCATCATGAAAGGTAAATCTAATTTGTTCTTAACGCGTTCAAAAGCATCTGTGAAGGTATGGCCGCGATACATATTGCTTGAAAAAATATCCAAGTCGGTGACTTCTTCAGCAAGAATATCAAGAAAAAGAAGGTCACCGTTCACCATGGTAACAGGACGCAAAGAATCGTTTTCTTTAATTATTTTGATCGCCTCATTAAATAATTTATACATGTGGCGTGCGCGTTTTTCTTCACTGGAAACCTCTCCGGGAAGATCTTCCGATTCGGCAGTATCCCAAAAAAGACCATAGTTGTTCTCATTTCCAAGCATCCACATCAAAATGCCGGGTGTATCCTTATAGAGTTCTACAAATTCTTTAATTTCTTTTAACAAGGCCTTGCGAGTTGCGGGATCAGAATATTCCGTGTTGGGGATGTAAGCGCCGTTTACCGTAACACCATAGCGACCAAATGCATGATTGATCACAGTAAAGATGCCATAATTTTCATATATGTATTGTACCCAACGCGGTGGTATACCGACATATTGACGGATGGCATTAATACCCATAGCCTTAAGAAGTGGCATTTCCCCGTCAAGCGCTGCCATAATAATATCGTCGGGCTGTGTCCAAAGAGAGTATGTATAGGTTTGGCCAATGGGCATATAAGCCCAGTTCATTCCATTGACCATAAAATCTTGTCCGTTGACTTGTAATCGATAGCCTTGCTCATCCTGATATACTTCAACTTTATCGATCTTGGTCTCAGCGTTCAGAACGACAAGCCCTAAAAGGAACAATCCAACAATAAACCTTAGAAATGTGTGTTTTCTACTCATTATAGATCCTCTTATCCTTTAAAGGTGTTTCTTAAAACATGTAACTTTAATATTGTATCATCACGTTGGAATATAGAAGCGCTCAAATCTTTTGGCAGGTTGGGGCCATCAAGAATCTCTTCGCTTCCATCGCGCCGTGTGACAATAATTTTATTTTCATCGGAATTAATATAGATAACCGGAACTTGGCAAAGCGTTAAAGCAAGCATACCGGTGCTAAGCATCAGACTCTGTTCTTTTCCTGAAATATCATAATATGTAAACATTTTCGAGCGTTCAAGAAACTCATTCTCATTCAGAAGCAGGGGTGAAAAGGAGATCTTTCCATTGTTAATTCTTAATCCGAGCTCACCTGCTCTGGCAAGCATGTCTTCTTTTGTTTGCCCCGTCATTCCGGGTTGTTGAACACCACTATAACCGGGGGTATGAGAATATGGATCCATGGGAAACGAACCATATTCTTCCGGGTTCTTATGACTCCCTATCCCCTCTCTGATCTCATAATAATGTTTTTTAAGAGTCTTAAGGATCTCGGGATCGGCTCCTTCATCAATTGCGCGATAGAATGTATCTTTAACTGCAAGTAAAAGTTTAGAAACCATATGCCAGTAAATGCATCCAAGACCTTCGTATTTATAAAATGTACCCGACCGTCCCGTAAATGAGCGATGATCAAAAACGGATTCATAGATATCAAGAACTTCGGAAATCTCGTTATGATCAAGATCAGACTGTTCATTTTTTAAGGCTTCAAGCGCTTCCTTAAGAACCCCTGCATTTTTAAACTGAGCGTTAAAGTGAATATGTCCGGCAATATCTCTATTTATAATTCGTAGATCTTTGTTCTTGAGTTGATCTTGAAGGAATGTGGATCGTTTCAGGTTCTTGTCAGAGATGATATTCTTTTCCATAAATCGCGGAAGTTGTTTATCGGGATATAAAATATAGGAGCGTTGATCTTCACGATAAAGCGCACTGGCTCTTAGAGAATTGAGTACACCTATCGAATCCTCCGGAGTGAGAATTCCTGAACTTAAAAGCGCGACCTGACCTTCAAGCATTTCCGATAAACGACGGATGGAAACACCCTCTTTTTCATCTATATTGATGACATTATATGCGTGATATAATCCGTCATTGCGTTTATTTGAGTCTATTGAATGGTCAATGTAAGTTAAACTTAAATTACAAAAATCCAGAATTTCTTGTTTTGAAATATCTTTCCTGTTTCCATTAAAGCCGTTATGATAAATATTTAATCGATGCTTGCTTCCGTTTTCACCGAGATCATCTAAAACCTTTTTTCTATCATTATCGTTAATGTCAGTTTTTAATAGATCCCGATACTTATTCAAACTCTCAAAAATACCACTTAATAATTGATGACTTTCATCGCTTAATTGAACGTGTTCCGCTTTGAGTGACTCAAATACGTTTTTAAGAAAATGAATGTAATCACGTAAATAATATAAGGTCACCATCGAAACACCGTATCCAACAAGTGCATTATTCGCGTCATTCCATTCAGGTCGTTGGGTATTCATCCATATGCCGGCACCGGGAATAAAATTACTCAACTTGACTAATGCCGGTAAAAGGATCTTTTCCGCAAGATTGACCGAAAAAATATTACCTGAGGCATCAAGAACTCGTTGGGCATCTGTTCCGATCTTTTTCATATTATTTTTGATCTTATCATGCAGTTCCTGATCGAAGTCAATGGTATGATGAGGGTCTTTTAAAATGTCCCCGTATGGCTTAATGCGATAAGGTATATTAGCATATGAAAAAATATTCTCACTCAACAAATCCTGAAGTTTGCCGGGATGATATTTTGCTGAAAGCTTCAACAGTTTAAGTAAATAGACAATTTGATGGTCACCCCAATATCCTATATTGGCAAAAGGAGCATCCGGGTCAGGTGCTTCCCACTCAAAACCGTTCAGCATCAATCGATAGGGATTATAACCATCCGGCGTTGAAGAATTCACGAATTTTGAGATCATATTCTCAATAAATTCAGGAAAAGATAAAGCAAGTGCTTCCCAATTTTGAAAAACGTCACGCCAGTTACCCTGATAATTCAAGGTTTTGTTTCCCTGTTCATCTTTTAGATCGATCGAAAAATCATTCCATGGACGGCTGGGGTCACCGTGACGTCTACTGAAGCTTAAAGGTAAGTACTCGTACAGCAATCTTTCAAGATCTGGATCATTGATGTTAAGCTGGTCGCGCAGAACTTTTAAGCGAACTGTTTCAGGCAAATGAGTCAATTTATTAGAATACTTATTATACAGAGGTAAATTGGATTTTCGGATAAATGTGATCAGATCTTCTCTTGATAAATTATAATCGTTTTCAAAAATGCCACCCCGCATAATATTGAACATACTTACAGAGTAATGACGAGAGGTCGTAAGCGGGTCCTGGCTCAGCTGATGCGCATCTCCCTTTGCAACTATTCGTTTTAAGTTTTCAGTGCTTTTTATTAATTCTTTATTGATCGTTTCAGGAAGTGAACTGTCATTTTCCAGTAGATTACGAATACTTTCAACGTGGGATTGATCGGCTTTTAATTCGGCAATGATAAACCATTCTTTTTTGCTTTTTGGCTTAAGAATAAATTCCTCATTCAATAGATAAGCTCCACGTTGAGCGCGAATATCTTTTTCGGTTTCGATTTGTATGCCACGTCTGAAACCATCTACTTGAAGAGAAGATAATAGGACTGAAGGAGAATCAAGACCGGCGGACCAAACCATGGTCGCTCTTAAAGATTCCGCAGGTTCGGCTTTATCACTCAACAAAGAACTTAAAGTATAAAGTCCTATGCCATTTTCCGGGAGAAGTTCATTTTTTTTGTAACCGTCAAGCAGCGTACTGTACGCAAGCTGAGCATGACGATCAACACCCGCGGGAAGAATATTGAGAATACCGTCAAGCATACTGACAGTGACAGGAAAAGACTGATCATTAATAATTGAAGATTTTCGAACAAAACCAAATCGATCACAGCTTGTCCACGTATATCTAAATGTCAACTTAAGATCATGATTGACCTCTTCGAAAATAATATCATTGCCAATGGGCTTTTTATAGATATTTCTATTGACCTTATAAATGCCTTCATATTGAGTGGAAAATGGTTCCCATACATATTTTTTGTCATTCAAGCAAACATGCAAGATGGTTTTGCTTCCGGTGATATCATGAGAATCATGAATTCGGTCGTCATTATAATATGGGAAAAGAGCATTATCCGGATTTCGTCGACCGGCAGTTAGGGCGCCGGTGCTGGAAATGAACATCCAAAGATCAGAATCGCTGACAATGTTCATAAAAAGGGGACTCATACTATCGTAATTTTCAATACGATAATATTGCTCACCATTAAGTTCAACAATATTACCACGCACCAACTGTAACTCAGCATGCAATTGGTTTTCTCCAACCCGGACGGCTTCCTGCTTCATGATACTGTTCATATGATCTCCATTGACCACAAGCACCTGTACTTTGTATGGCACTTTTTCGGCGAAAAAAATAAATTATTCAACTATTCGTTAAGCTATTATACGATTAAATAAGATAATTGGCTCGGCGGATAGTCTCAAAATATCGGACTATAGTGTCATTTTCGTTTTTTTGGAGAAATATATTCTGATGGAGATTTTTTATATTGTTGTTTAAAACAGCGTGCAAAATAGGTTAGATCATTAAAGCCAACAGCATAAGCAACTTCCGTTACAGTGATGCGTTTTTCTTCTAAAAGTTGCCTTGCCCGCTTAAGACGGATGTTGCGAATGAATTCATGAACTGTTTGATCAGTAAGCCCTCTGATCTTACGATATAATTGAGTTCGGCTCATTCCGACTTTATGACCCAGAGACTCGGCGTTAAGTGTGTTATCTGAAATGTTGTTTTCTATGATCTCCACAATTCTTTGCAGGAAACGTTCATCTACGTCTTTGATGTCAGCGTTCTGGGGACCAAGTAAAAATTCTGTCGTGAATTTTTTTCTTAATTTCTTTCGTGAGCTTAATAGATTGAGAATTTGTGCGTTTAGCATATCAATATTAAATGGTTTGGCTAGATAGGCATCCGCTCCTTTGCTCAATCCTTCGATCTTAGACTGTTTAGACGAATAAGCTGTTAATAAAATAACAGGTATATGGCTTGTCTTTTCACTTTCCTTAAGTTGATTACAAAGCTCAATTCCATCCATAACAGGCATTTTAATATCGGTAATGATCAGGTCCGGTATAAGCTTTTTGGCCTGTTCCAGACCTTTTTGTCCGTTCTCTGCGGACTCGATCATATATTTTTTCTGCAAAGAATTACTGATATACTCTCGCAATTCATTATCGTCTTCGACTACAAGAATCAAAGGAATTGCTCCCGGTGTCGTGCCGGATGTATCTTTTTTCTTATCAATATTGACAGTTTCAGGAACAGGAACATAAACTTCTTTTTCGCTTTCAGCGGAATCTATGAACTCACCAACCAATTGATGTTCTTCAAGGTATTTATAATCTAATGGAATTTTAACTGAAAATATCGACCCCTTCCCTTCTTCACTGCTAACAGATATGTCTCCGTGATATATCTTGATCAGTTCATTGACAAAAGCAAGACCAATACCACTGCCATCTCGTTCTACGGCTTGAACACCCAGACTTTCAACCCTAAAGAAACGTTTAGTAACATGCTTAATCTTATCTTTTGGGATACCAATTCCCGTGTCACTTACGGAAATCTCAATATGACGCATTGAAAACTTATTGTCATTATGTCCGTTCCCGGATTGAGCAGGAATAACGTGTGCGGTCAGTTTAACACTCCCGCAATCGGGCGTAAACTTAAATGCATTTGATAATAAATTGTAAATAATCTTGTCGACCTTATCGGCATCGAACCAAGTCAACTCATGTTCTTCCTGAAAAGATAAATTAAAATCTATTTTATGATCAATTGCATACTCAAGAAATGAATTTGCCGTTACCCTTAAAAATGTAATAATGTCACCATGGGAAAGCTGCAAAGATACGTCTCCTGTTTCGAGCTTTTGGATATCTTTCAACTGTTTGATCATACGCTCTAACCGCTGAGCGTTTCGGAGAACAATAACCAGACTTTCGCGTGTTTTATCATCCAAATGTTGTGCGGCATTAAGTTTTTCAAGCGGACTTAATATCAGAGTCAAAGGAGCATGGAATTCATGAGAAATATTTGAAAAGAAACGAGTCCTCATTTGATCCAGTTCGTACATTTTTTCCAGTTCAAGCTGTTCCAAGCGCAAATTGTTCTTCATCCGCTGCCGCCCGGTGAAAAAATTGATAACAAACAAAACCGCACCAAAGATCAAAAGAATTTCAATAATATAAGCCCACCATGTTTTCCAGAATGGCGGTTTTATCATTATCCCGACTGATTTACCTTCTTCATTCCACACGCCGTCATTATTCGACGCTTTTACTTCAAACACATATTCACCTGGATCAATATTCGTGTAAGTTGCTGAACGCAAATTGTTGACATAGTTCCAGTTCGATTCAAAACCTTTAAGCCGATATGCATACTGATTGTCTTGAGGAGATAAATAATTCAGTGCCGAATAATCAAATGAAAATACATCCTGATCATATGATAAAACAATTTTGTCAGTATGGCGGATCTGTTTTTGCAAGATTGAATCGGCATCTCCAGGCAAAACTATTAAATTAAACAATCTAAAACCGGTTATAATAACGGGAGGTACATATGTGTTTTTTTTCAAAATACCGGGTTGAAAAATATTAAACCCATTATTACCACCAAAAACGATCTCACCTTTGTGAGTTTTAATACCGCTGCGAACATTAAACTCATTTCCTTGTAAACCATCGGCATGATCGAAATATTCAACATTTCCACTCAAGGGATCAAAATTAAAAACTCCTTTATTACTGCTTAACCATAGGGTATTATTATCACCCTCAATAATACATTTGATCTCGTTATCAGGCAATCCTTCAGCCATGGTAAATTGCTCAAAAGAATTACTTTCAGGGAGATATCTGTTCAATCCGCCATTGGTTCCGATCCAAATATCACCATTTGATGTCTGGGTGATCGTGTATATAAAGCCCTTGCATAATCCATGTCGGGAATCAAAATTAATAAAACTGCCGGATTCCGGGTCAAGACGATCTACTCCAACATCGGTTCCAACCCAAACATAACCATGATCGTCTCGCATGACTGCGCGAACGTTATTGTCTTTTAAACCGCTATTAGTCTCATTGAAAACAACTGAAGTTCCCGAAAGAGGATAAAAATGAGTTAAACCACCCCAAAAAGTACACAGCCATAGACCATTATTACCGTCATCTTCAATACCAAGAATATTGTCGCTTGCCAAACCGTGCTCATTTTGCGAATAATGGGAAATATCTTTTGTTTTTCTGTCATATAGATATAATCCTTCGGCCCAGGTCCCAATAAACAATTTATCATTTTTTGTATCGTGTAATGAAAGGATCACCTCTGCCTTAAGAGAGTTTATTTGATAAAAGGTATTTGAAGAACGATCAAAAAGGTTCAGTCCCCCACCATCGGTCCCCACCCAGATATCGCCGTTTTCCGTCTCACGAAAAGTGTTGACCATATTATTGCTTAAAGAAGTATTGTCACCTTGCCGGTGCTGAAAATGTTCAAAAAAAGCATTGCGGTCATTTAGTAGATTAACACCATATGCATAAGTTCCTACCCAGATATTTCCAGCGATGTCCTGAAAGATCGACCAGATAGAATTATGGCTGAGGCTGTATTTATCAAAAGGATCGTGAAAATAATATGAAATATGGTTATTGCTGAGATCATAAAGATTTATACCATTATCCTCGGTACCTATCCAGAGATAATTTTGATCATCAAAAAGAAGACTAAGAATAATATTACTGTTCAGGGTATTATCACCGGACCCCGTATGATAATGGGCTACTTGTTTTAAAGATAAGTTGTTTAATTCAAAACGGTATAGTCCATCCCCCTGTGTTGCGATCCAAATATTCCCATCTAAAGATTCTTCTATCGCGGTAATTCGATTATTTGTAAGTCCATTTTCTTTAAAAATACGAACAACAGAAAATTGTCCATTTGATAATAGATCAACAGCCCCGTTATCATGAATGATCCAGATATTTTGCCGACTGTCTTCGAAAAGACGACGAAC
>CAYTLV010000011.1:15524-19360 GCA_964438445.1 uncultured bacterium
CGTTATCATGAATGATCCAGATATTTTGCCGACTGTCTTCGAAAAGACGACGAACAGAATTGCTCTGAAGGTCAATATTATCACCCTGTGAATTTCCAAAATTCATAAAGTTGTTCTTTGTTCTGTCATATAGCGCAAGTCCACCGTTGCGCGTTCCGATCCATACTCTGTTTTGCGAATCAACCAGTATGGTCTCAATCTGATGATCACGAAGACTTTCGGGGCTTTCAGAGTCTACCCTGAAAGATGTAATATGATCCAATTCAGGATCAATGCGATTAAGCCCGTCGCTTGTACCTACCCAAATATATCCGTCTTCATCTACAGCGAGCGCTGATATAAAATTATGATCCAAGCTGTTTGATGAATGTTCGTCGTAATGAAATCTCTCAAAATCATATCCATTATATCGATTCAAACCATTAAAGGTACCAAACCACATAAAGCCGCTTTTATCTTGGGCAATACATGTAACATTTGACTGAGAAAGACCATCATCGGTTGTCAAATGTGTAAACCTTAATATGGAATTACTTCCCAATAATTGTGAGGAACTGATTATCAAGATCAGTATAAAAACGAAAATATTTTTAATTAATCGTTTCACAGTCCTTAGTCTCTAAAATTATGTTTCAGAGGACAATATACAATAGTATTTTCATTTTCAACATGGGAAATATTGCCTTTCACCCATCCGGTCAAAGAATAATAATAGTAGCTGCTAATTTTTATTTAATGTTTAATGACCTTAAAACTATAATGTTTATTGAGCAGATCATAGGCAACGATATATACTCCATTTGTCAGGTCCTTCAAACCATTCAGAGTCATCATATCATAATTTGGTCTTTGGGTATAGGTCTTAACCAATTTACCATTAAGTCCATATATCCTGACAGTTATATTCGTATTAGGGGAAGTTCCCATTGAAATACTCAAGCGGTCATTTACCGGGTTCGGATAGATATTGGGTTTTATAGATACGGGAGTTTGAGCAATCGCTACTGGACTTTCATCGTATATCCTGATATAATTCACGATCATTGAACTTTTAGTGAATGCCGGATCAATATCGGATTGGATCGCGATATTTAATAAAAGATACATCTCTGCATCAAATGGCCAGGTATTCGTGTCTCTCACAAGGGGTTCGTAAGTGTAGTGAATTACACTATCAACGCTAAAAACAAGCTTTTCCGGGCTCCAATCTAAAGCATAGAGATGATAGTTCGTTGAAGCCGTTGAGATGACCTGACCACCATGGTTCACCGTGCCTCCATAACTTGAAGGCGTATGAGTTGCGCTTTGTACAAAATTTTGATTCGTTCCCCAATGTTCCATGATATCAATCTCACCACAAGCAGGCCAGGGTGTATTTCCATAACCGAGTTCTTCCCAGTAAGCGCCGGCTTCAGTAATATTCTTGCCCAACATCCAGATCGCAGGCCATGTCCCTACCCCTGAGGGTAACTTGGCATAGACCTCTACACGTCCATATCTAAAAGCGTATTTTGAATTCAAACGGGCAGATGTGTACTGCTTGGTTTGTCCCTGATCGGTGAAGATCTCTTTTTGCGCCACGAGAAACATATAACCGTTGTAGACATAAGTATTTTCCGTACGATCGGTGTAATGCTGGATCTCACCGTTATACCAGCTACCGCCGGCAGGCAGCTTGGTCTGATGAAACCATTTTGTACTATCCAGTGCACCATTCACATTGAATTCATCCGACCAAACAATATGATCATACACCGAATCATTTTGAGCATACAGGGTATATATTGAAGAAAGTAAAGTAATAATTATTATTATCAACTTGCGAAACATGATTTTTACCTCATTTAAATAGAAATAATAATAAGCTCTCGAAATGATTTTTTGCAAGGAGACATTAAATTCAATAATGAAATTAAATATCTTCATGTTCAATTTTTGGATATAACTGACTAAAATGTTCCACTTTTCTTGGGATATTATGGGAATTAGTGGGAAATTACGGTAAACACGATAACACAATACGCCCTTTAATAAAGCCTAATATAACGGGGTTTGCTTTTTCTAAAGAAAAAGCGAGAAAGAAAAGCGGAGGTGTCATTATATATCTTCCAGTGCAAATTTTAATCCCTCTATCAATTGATCAATTTCCTCAAAACTGGTGTAATGCAAAAAAGAAATTCTCAATACACCGGGTTGTGTGGGTATATTCATATCCATTAGGGGACGAACTGCATAAAAATGACCCATACCTAGCATCAATTTGTGCGCCGTTAAGGAAGCATAAACTTCTTTAAGATTTTTTCTGGGAATAATAGAAACAATGGGTGCCCTGAATTCTGCAACATCAGGACCTATTAGTTTAATATCATCACGAGATCTTAAAAAATCAAGTAAGCGCTCTAACAGTGCTGTTTCATGCTCCCGAAATAAACTATTCAATGCTCTATTTCTTTGGGCAGGTTTAGCTTCTTCATTAAAATGATGTTCATAAACCGCATCAAAATAATCTAATATTCCACTGGCAGCGGCTATTTGTGCATGATCTGGTCCTGCGGGTATTAACATGCTTCTGCTTATGCCATCTTTGAAAAAATGAGATTGGTTTTCCATCTTTCCTATCAAGTTTTTGTTTACATACATCAAGCCTAAATGTGGTCCAAATGTTTTGTACAGCGAAAAAAGATAAATATCTGCGCCCAGATCTTTTAAATCCGGAAAACCATGGGGTGCATATCCTACTCCATCCACCACGGATAGTGCCCCATACTTATGAGCTCTTTGGCTAATCTCTTTAACAGGATTAATGTGGCCTATTACATTCGAACAATGCGGGAAAGCCACCATTTTTGTTCTGTCGGAGAATAAACGTTCCAATTCATCTAATAACAACAATCCGGTTTCAGAATTTACATGCCACTCTACAATTTTAATTCCTCTATCTGCTAATTTTCTCCAGGCTCCTGCATTGGCTTCATGATCTTGACATGAAACAATAATTTCATCACCTTCTTCCCACATGGGACGCATGGCATTTGCCAATACGTATACATTTTGTGTAGTAGATGGACCGAAATGAATTTCTGAATGGTCAACATTCAAGTAATCAGCCATTCTTATATATGAAGCCTCCATCAATTCTCCGGCCAACAAGGAAGCAGGATAAGGATAGTTGACCTGCACTTTATTTTTCATATAAAAATTGGTCAAGCGATCAATAACCTGTATACAAGGATAGGATCCTCCGGCACTTTCAAAAAAAGCCCACCCCTTCAGAGAAGGTTCTGAAAAAGCTGGAAATTGAGAACGTATAAATTTTAAATCAAATTCCATAAGTAACCACCGTGTTTTAATTCCAATTACATCACTATTTTTATTAAATTTTTCATTAATAATATACCAAAATATAACATATATGAAAATGTTTAATATCAGTAACACTTTCCCATTATTCAAACAATTGTATGTGGTTTCTCACCTCTTTGCTCCTTAATCTCATCAAATAAATCCCATTTTAGACAAGATTTTGCTTTATTTTTAAGAAAAATACTGAATTGGTTCTAAGTTTTTATTTTTGATCCTTGAATCCTTAATAATTTTACAGTGTTAAATTTTTATTCCCACCTTTTTGTATGTCTTTAATGATAATAAGTGGCTTATATTATTGATATCTAGGCAGTTTACGCTATTCATCCTATTCCCTGCATATTAATCCTTAACAAATTCTTAAGTAAATTTTAATGATGATTATAGAGCAATATAGCTTATATTCTATAAAAGTAATCTAATTCCAAGGAGGAATAAACCATGAGTAAAAACGACTATAATTATCTGCAACG